>JAFZZD010000649.1 GCA_017615955.1 Victivallales bacterium | reverse complement strand
CATGAAACTTCGGCATCTCCTACTCACAACCCTGTGCCTCGCCTGCATTCTTGCGACAGCAGCGCAGCTCTCCATTCCACGCATTTCAGAGAAGCCCGTCATTGATGGGCAAGGGGAAGACGCGGCATGGAAAAACGTGCCCTGGCATGGTGATTTCACTTTGCTGGACAGGGCGCCCCAGAAGCCCGCATACGCCACTCGCTTCAAGGTGGCACACGACAACCACCATTTGTATTTTCTAGTGGAATGCCCCAATCCGCCCAGCGG
Source organism: Victivallales bacterium (assembly GCA_017615955.1). Next base: position 3,299 of record JAFZZD010000649.1, on the reverse strand, counting down.
CGCAATTGCGCCCAAGGCGACTGCCCGTGATGGCGCAGTGTGGAAGGATGACTGCGTGGAGATTTTCATCGATCCCAACTATGACAGGGACCGCTTCTATCAGTTTGCCTTCAATCGCGCCAATGCCGTCTTTGACATGGAATATACCCAGGGCGGCATAATTGCATATCTGCCCTGGAATGCGGAAAAGCTGGTCAGCGCAACCACCGAAAACGAGAAGGGCTGGCAGCTGGAAATGGCGCTTCCCATCGTGGAGTTGAGCCTGGAACAGGATTCTGGGAAGATGGGCATCAACGTGGCGCGTTCCGTTCCAAAGACAACCACGGAGACCAGTTCATTCGCGCCCATCAACTCCAGTCTGCGGCAGCCATCCAAGTTCGCCGTGGCGCAGCTTGAGAATGCGTCCCTCAAGCATTTTGCATGGAAATTGCGTTCTCCATACGAGACGCAGCTTATCCGCCGCAACGGCAAGCTCCACTACGAGGGCAAGCTGCACCTGGAGAACGCCACTGGCAAATTGCAGTTCGCAAGCATGGAGCAGCGCATCAACCAGGGCGGCAGCGCCACTTCCAATGCCATTATGGACACGGGCGTTGGCAAGGAATACCAGTTCTCATTGCCCTGCGACCCTGACAAGGCAACGGAATTCGCCGTCACCATAAAGGACATGCGCAGCGGAGAGCGGCTTTTCGCCAGGCGCTTCCCCTTGTCAGTCCGCTATTCGCCCATGTCCATCACCCTCACCAACCCGCCCTACCGCGACAACATCTATGCTGACATGAAGGTCACTGCGCTGGAGGGAAGCGTCGCGGTTCTTGATGCGGACTGCGAGGGCAAGCCCCTTTCCTTGCAGCTGAACGACCAGGCAGGCAAGGTCCTGGCGGAAAAGAAGTTCCCCGCACCTGGAACCTTCAAGCTGGAGATTCCCGAACTGGCAGTCGGCGCCTATACGCTCACTGCGCAGGTCGGAGATTGCCATTGCACAAAGACAGTCCGCCGCCTGGCAAAACACACTGGTGAAGTCCGCTTCGATGCAAAAAACAACATGTATGTGGACGGGCAGCGCTTCTATCCATACGGATGGTTCTCATACACCGACCTGGAGGCGGCGCAGAAGGCAGGCTACAACATGGAAATCTACTACAACGGAGCCTATCTACATGGCGAAAATGCGCAAAGGCATTTCGATTTATATTTCAAGCACGGCATACGCACCATCATCTATCCCTATCCCGTAAACAAAATATACAGCAAGGAGAAAATGCGCAAGCCACTGAACCGCGAGGAGGCGGAGCAAATACGCGCCCGCATACGTGAACTCAAGGACCACCCAGGCCTGCTTGGCTGGTACATCGGCGATGAACTGGAGAGCGCCCCTGCCCTGCACGCCCGCGTCAAGGAAATCTATGAGATCTGCAAGGAGGAGGATCCATACCACCCCGCAGTCATTCTGAACAACAGCGCAGGCGGCTATCTGAAGTATTCCGACTGCTCGGATATTCTGCTGCCTGACATCTATCCCAATTTCCTAGTGGGCGGAGACGCGGGAAAACCCATCACCAGCATAACCAGGTCATTGAGCATCGCCAAAAACGCGGGCAACCGCGTGCTTTGGGTTACGCCCCAGGGCTTCAACTACGGCGACTTCGGCAGGACCGGGCAGCGCGGCCCCAACTTTGTCGAGCTGCGCAACATGCAGTACCAGTCCATTGTCGCTGGCGCAAAGGGCTTTGTGTGGTACGTATATTGCGGCAGTGAATGCTATCCCGACATCATAGGAGGCATCGCCTTCCTCCGCAAGGAGGCGCAAATGCTGTCCGAGCTCTACGATGCCGCCGGCTTCTTCCGCAAATTGCCATCTGCCTCGCCAGACGTGATTTTGGCCGAATACGCCACGAAAAACCGCCACTATGTGGTCGCAATCAATGGCTCTACAACGCCTCGCGATGTGGTATTCCCCATCAATGGCAAGTCTTTCTTCACCGCAGGCGAAGACGATGCATTCACAGTGGCAGATGGAAAGCTGCATGACAAGCTGGAAAAATACCAGGTGAAGATCTATACCACCGACACAACGCTCGCGCGTTCATTCCGCATTGCCGATGGCAATATTCTGATAGCAGAAACTGCCAAGTCCTTGCACAAAAAAGGCAATATTGCCTACACGCCAGTCAGCAACGCAAAAGTCACGTTAAACTTCACGCCACGGGGCAAGGGCCGTCCATTGTGGCATCTTGCGGATGGCTCCACCTCCCGTCCCATGGTGCCAATTGAAGGGAAAAAGGTAGCGATGGCGGTCACAATGGAGTTTCCAAAGGAGCAGCGTGCCTCCCGTGCGCGGATATATGGCTCGGGCATCAAGAGCGCGGTGGTGGAGATTGAGAAGGACGGGCAATGGGTCAAACTGGCGAAGGCCGAACCCATCACAGACAGCACCTCTGTTAATGTGCTGTATTCGGAACTGTCGGCAGTGGAGGCCACATGGCCAGCGACCACATTCACCAAAATACGTTTTTCCGAATTGAAAACCAAGGCCATAGGGGAAATTGAGATATATGAATAAGTTTTGCTTTTGTCTTTTGTTGATGGCACTCTGCCTTGTCGCGGATGAACAACTGCTTTTCCATTGCTCCTTTGACGAAGGTGACTTGAGTGGCTTCACCTGCAAGCCAGACGATGTGCTCAAGCCACGCTCACCCAAGGACGATTTGTCAACAGTGGCACTGGAGGAGGGAGTGCATGGCAAGTGCCTGGAGCTAAAGGCGGGCAACAATGTCAAGTTTGTCACAGGCAAGCCTGAATGCCTGCAAGGACTGACGCCGCCATTCACCATAGCCCTCTGGATGAAGAAAACCGCCGAGGAACCAAAGCACGGCATCTGGCTTGCAACGATTTCAGACCAGAAGGAACCTGGCGGCTTTGAGTTGTTCTGGCATTGGAGACGGGCCTTGTTCCGCTGGGGCAAAGGCGAGGATATAAGCTCACCCACTGGAGTGCTGTTCCTGAACAAATGGCATCATATCGCAGTCACACACGATGGCAAGACAATCACCATGTACGTGGATGCAATTGCGGTGGCACAGAAGGAAGACAATGGAAACTTCAAGCCCCTGCCGCCAGCCAAATACAAGAAATATCGCCCTACAGTCGGCCAGTACCCCTCTGGCTTCAGGGCGTATGCCCACGTGGGCATGCTTGACGACATCTATGTCTTCTCCAAGGCACTGAACGCCGAGGAAATCACGAAATTGGCGACGGGCATGTGAGCGCCGAAGTCCCTATACGCCACTGGCATCAAT
>JAFZZD010000648.1 GCA_017615955.1 Victivallales bacterium | reverse complement strand
TGGCCCCTTCCCCCTCCCCAAGAATAGAAAGAATAGATTAGTGTTCCAGCGCCAGTGTGGCGGTGACGCGGTCGCAGACTTCGGCGGGGCCGAAGTACTGGATTGGTCCTGGATAGACGAAATCAACGCCTTCTGCCCATGCGTCGCGGTTTGCGGCGAAGGTCTTGAAGGGCTTGCCGTCCAGTTCCACCAGTGCCTTGCGGATGACGGGCACATCCTTTCCGTGGCGGTGTTCCATGTTCATCATCATGGTCAGAGGAATGCCGCCTGCCTCCCATTCGCTGGCTGGCATGGACACATTGCGCACGCTGGACATATATCCAGTCTTGCCCGCGCCAATCAGCGCGGAAGCGGTGTAGCCCAGGCTGTAGCAGTAGTCTGCATCGAAATTTGAAGGAGCGGCGCAGCGTCCTTCGTATCCGAAGAAGTGTGCCTGTGTGCTGAACTTGACCTTCTTTTCCATCTTGGCGATGCGCTCTTCAATCATGGCGATGAGCAGTTTTTCAGTCTCGATACGTGAAACCTGTACATTGCCGTGGGGGTCGCGGTCGCCCAGAAGCTGGTTGCGTATCGCGGCTGGCAGAGATGCCAGTGTGGCGGCATTTTCGGGCTTGAGCAGTTTCATCACGAAGTCTGCCTTTGCCTCGGGTGTCTTCTGTGCCTCGAAGTCCTGGGCATTGATTGCCAGCAGGTCATTCAATGCGGCGATAAGTGACTTCATCTCGGGGATGAATTCTATAAGGCCTTCTGGCACCAGGACCACGCCGAAGTTCATCTTCTTTTCGGCACGAGCCACAACCAGGGCGGTCAGTTTGTCGGCGATTTCCGCCAGGGATGTCTTGTTGGCGGCCACTTCCTCGGAGATGAGGCAGGCTGTTGGATGTGTCTGCAATGCGCATTCCAACGCGATATGTGATGCGGAACGGCCCATCAGCTTGATGAAGTGCCAGTATTTGCGGGCGGAATTGGCATCCCTCATGATGTTGCCGATCAGTTCGGAATACACCTTTGTCGCGGTGTCGAAGCCGAATGACACCTCAATCCACTCGTTCTTCAGGTCGCCGTCAATGGTCTTGGGGCAGCCGATGACCTGTACGCCAGTCTTCTTGGAGAGCATGTACTGTGCCAGTGTGCAGGCATTGGTGTTTGAATCATCGCCGCCGATGATGACGACTGCGCTGATGCCATGGACCTTGCAGTTGGCCGCAACTTTCTCGAACTGGTCTTCGGTCTCCAGTTTTGTACGGCCGGAGCAGATGATGTCGAATCCTCCTGTGTTGCGGTATTCGTCAATTTTCTTTTCATCGAGGATGATGTATTTGTCGTCAATGAGGCCAGAGGGTCCGCCCAGGAAGCCGTAGAGTTCGTTCTTGGGGTTCAGAGCCTTCAGTCCATCAAACAAGCCTGATATGACGTTGTGCCCGCCAGGCGCCTGGCCGCCAGACAGGATGACGCCCACCTTGATGGGCTGCGTGTCACGCTGTGCGCCATTGACGAACTTGACTGCAGGCATCCCGTATGTATCTGGGAACAGAGCCTTGATTTTTTCCTGGTCTGCCACTGACTGTGTTGGTTCGCCAAGCTGCGCTTTGGCAAATGGGCCGCACTCGTTCAGGACTGGGGGCAGCTTCGGCGCATACGCCGCGCGTGCCTTCTGCAATGGGGAAATCTGTGTCATTTTTATTGCTCCTTGTTTTTATTTGCCGCACCCCGATAAGGCGGTGTACGGTCAGGTTAATTGCGTTTATTCTTACTTGTCCGCCAGGAATGCGTACATTTCCTTTGGCAGCTTGTCGATGGAGGCGATGCTGGCCTTTGCACCATTGGGCATGGTCAGTTTTTCGCCTTTGCCCTTGCCCACCAGCAATTTGCCAAGAGGCGAGTCGTAGGAGATGATGTGCTTTTCTGGATCGCTGTCCAGCAAGCCAAGGATGTAGAACACCTCGGTTGATTCGTCGTTGTACTTGAGGGTGACGGCGCAGCCTGGCACGACTGCATTGTCCAGCTGCACGTCCGCAAAGTCAGTAGCCCTCAAACCAACGAGGCTCTGCTCCCATTCGCGTCTGCGCAGGCCCAGCATACGCTGCCTTTCCTTTGCGTACTTGTACTCGGAGTTTTCGCTCAAGTCGCCCAGGCTTCTGGCGAACTCAATGGCCTTGGTGTTCTCGGGTATCTGCACATCCACCAGGTCATTGAGTTCTGCGACACGCTTGTTGTATGCGCGGATAGAAGTCACCTTGCCAATGGTAATCTTGGCGGCGCGCTTTTCCTCAATGTCGGAGATGTATTCGGGATAGATCTCCGCGATCTTCACCAGGATGCTCTGGATTTCGCCCGTATCCAGCAAGGGATAGCGCTTGACACAGCGTATAAGGTCAATCACCGCCTGGTGGTCACCGTTTCTCATGACCATCACCTGGAATTCCTCATCATCCAGAAGCAGACGCCTCAAGTCCCTCTGGGCCTTGAGATAGTCGCCTTTGACCTCGGCCCGCAATGTCTTGAATATCAAGGTCGCCTCGCCAATGTACTTCTGCTTGAGTTCTTCCAGATTAGAACGCCAGAGCCAGTACATCACATCGCAGGAAACGCGGTTCGTGGCCAGGGCGGCCTTGACTGTCTCCACCAGTTCATCCAACTTGCCTAGTGCCTTGAGGGTATGCTCCACGTATGCCCACAGACGGTAAGGCAGCCTGATTGCCAGTTTGGCCAGATATTCAGTCCCAATGACCTTGGCCGTGTATTCAAACCATTCCTGAGCCAGTTTGCCAGGCAGTTTGTTGGAAACATCCACGCAGGTATTGACATCCTTCCACACCAGTGCGTCCGATATGCCAGCTCCCATGTCGTAGAGATGCTTTATTGCCTCGGCATTTCCAGTCTTGAGGAGGAGCGAGATTGCCAGTGCGAAGCGCTCAACGCTTTCTGCGCGGTCCTTGCCGTTGTTGATGATGCGCTCTACATTGTCCCAGTGGGTTTCGCCTTCCACATTAAGAGTGGAGACTTTCTTCAGGCGTTCCGACAATTCCAGCACGTTACGGCTGTCATCCCAGCGCAATTCCGCTATGGCGGCCTCCTCCTTCTCCTTAGCGACGGTCTGGGGCATTTCCCTGACGCCGCGAACCTGCATGTCAAAGTGCCTTTCACTCATTACTGCCGGCACCAATATCGACTTCACCAGCTCATCTGTGACTGGCACTCCCGCTGCCAGGCTCTCCTTGTATTCCTTGAGATAGCTGCGCCCTTCGCGGAACGTGGGCAGAATGCCGCCTTTAAGCAGCATCTGCAAAGAAGAAAGGTCCTTGACCACCACATATTCATCCATGAAAGTCTTCAGAGGCACAGTATATCTGCGTTCGAACTGCAATTGCACCTGGCTCTGTGCATCGTCCAACGCCACCACCTGCCCGCAAAGCAAATCCTTGTCATAGCAGATTGCCGCCATTTTGATTTCCCTGAGCATCTGCCAGCGCTGGTTTACCTGCGCCAGGGACATTTCCGCATTGTCCAATCCCAATGCGGAAATAAGCCCATCCGTGTCCTTGTAGGTGTTGAACTGCATTTTTGCCAGCATGGCATATTTTTCCCTCAAGGCCGGGGAATCCAGATTCGCCGCCAGGGACAGCCTTAGCAGGTTCAACTTTGTGGGTGAATCGATCTTACGCTTCTCCTGCTTTTCAAAATACTTTGACAAGCGTGTCTGGAACAACTTCTGGAAGTTGGCAGGCCATTCCTCACCAGTTCTGTTTGCCCTGTCCATTAGGCTAAGGACTGCCGCCATGTCCTCGTCATTGCCACGAGTTATGCCGTCCAGGTAGTTCTGGTAGTCCTTGAAGTTTGTGAAAATGCTTTTGTCAGCCATTTGCCGTGTTTCCTTTCTCCGAGTGTTTAGTTGTTATCTTTTGTTGATTATCTTATAGTTTCTTTGCACGTTTTCAGCGATGAGCCTGGCCTCGGCCAGGCTCCACAATGGTGTTGTCACTATTGCACCGTCTGCATCCAGTTCCCGTGGCAGTTCCATGAATCCGCTGATGAATCCATCCACAATCATTGCCACCTCCAGCTTGCCCCCCACGGACTGGACTTCAGACCAGAGGCCAGGCGCAAACTCATCAAAGTATATCTTCAATGCCGCCCTATTGCCGTCCTTTTGGCGCAGCACATCGATTTTAAGGATATGCCTGGAATCAATCATCGGGAAACTGCGTATCATTCGCTTCTTGCTGCCGTCAATGGAGCGTGCCGAAACTATCAGCGAAGAGTTGGCATTGTCCCGTTCCGCCTCCGATACCACCTGGTGCAATGCCAGCTTGAATCTTGTCTGGGGGATCATGCTCTGGCACGAGACAAGAAGCAAGGCCACAATGGCAAATACTATGTTCACATTTTTTCTCATTCGTTGAACTTCCTGTAGAAAGATGCCAGACTTATGCCAAGGGCGCGGCTCGCCGCCTCCTTGTCCCCATTGAAACGCTCCAAAGTCTTGCGCAAATACTGCCTTTCACATTCCTTCAGGTATGCCTTCAATGTAATCTGCTCTCCAACTGCCGGCATTTCGGGTTCCTGCGGCACAGGGGCATCGGTCTGCTTATGTTTCAGCATTTCCGCCGGCAGGTCTGACGGCATGATTTCCATCCTGTCATCTGGAAGCAATGCCGCGGCGCGAAGCAGCACGTTCTCCAGCTCTCTGACATTCCCAGGCCAGGGCGCATTCTGAAGCATGACCATGGCTTCATCGCTCAAAACGATATTTTGATACCCGAATTTGGACAGCATGAACTTCGCCAGCGGCACTATGTCCTCACGCCGTTCACGCAATGGCGTCATGGTAAGAGGCAGCACATTCAGGCGATGGAACAAGTCCAGCCTGAAACGGCCCTCCTCTATCGCCTTCTCTAGATTTTCGTTTGTGGCAGTTATGATGCGGGCGTTCACTGGTATGAACTCATTGCCGCCCACAGGCCGTATCTTGCGTTCTTCCAGGACGCGAAGCAATGTCTGTTGCATGCTGGGAGAAATCGCGCCAATTTCATCCAAAAACAAAGTGCCGCCCGATGCAGTTTGGAATAAACCTTCCTTGCTACGGACGGCACCTGTGAACGCGCCTCTCACGTGCCCGAACAGCTCCGATTCAAGCAGCTGGTCACTTAGAGAGGCGCAATTTATGGCCAGGAACGGGCGTTGCTCCCCAAGCCCGGCATTATGAATCGCCTTGGCGGCAAGTTCCTTGCCCGTTCCGCTTTCACCGCGTATCAGGACATTCATTCCGCTGGCCGCCATCCGCCCAATCTGGCGGTACAACTCCTGCATTGATGGAGATTCACCCAGCAGGCATCCAAAATGAAGCTGCCCTTCATTTATCTCCCTGATTGTTTCCTGGACTGGCGCTGGCTTGGACGCATGCTCCATCTCCTGCGCGGTCTTCAGAGCGGAGAGCACATCGCTTTCCCGCACTGGCTTCAGCAGCCTCACAAAGGCGAACCCCTTCCGCACAGCCTCGTCTGCTGCAAGTATCCCCGCATAGTTCGCGGTGACGGCGACTGGAACAAGGCAAACATCGGGGAGCATGGACACGTCGCATATCAACAGCGTCCAATTCTCCTCCTCCAAAAGACGGGATAGCTCACCTGCTTCTTCACAAACGCGAACACCACAGTCCATTCTGCGGAGTATTCCCTTGAGAACCTCTGACAGGTTTTTGTCCCCATCCGCTATGAGCACTTTATCTTTCACAAAATCGGCTCCGTAAAATAAACGGTATAATATAGCCCAAAATCCCAAAGTGACTACACGGCTTTCATAAAACAAAATTGTTCCCATGAGCCGATGGCGTCTATGTTCGCGCGGCCAGGGGCCGCGCGTCAGGACGGAGGACTTCCATTCGCCCAGCCGCGGTTGCTCCGCGCGGCCAGGGGCCGCGCGTCAGGACGGAGGACTTCCATTC
>JAFZZD010000647.1 GCA_017615955.1 Victivallales bacterium | reverse complement strand
GCCTGGGGTTACGCATGGTTACGCCCTACGGGCGTCCATTACCTACCCTCTTGGGGAACATAGCCTTGGTAAAAAAAACGAATGGGAAAATACGGCTTTACATCAGCAAGCAACGGAGATGACAATGCACGACTTTGAAGGGAAATGGATTACAACGGCGGAACTTGCCGCGCTGCCCACATACAATGTCTATCATCGCCAACTGGACAAATCAGCAGCACCCAATCCATATTCCAGCGTCAACAACAGGCATGTCCTTTTCCGCAAGAAGTTCAACCTGGATGCGGTGGAACCTAGCAGAATATACATCACTGCGGACGACTACTACAAGCTGTACATCAACGGACATTATGTCGGGCAAGGTCCTGCACCCTGCCATCCCATTCGCCAATACTACAATGAGATGGACATAACGCCATATCTTCTGGCTGGCGAGAATACCATAGCCGTGCATACCTACTACCAGGGTCTCGTCAACCGCGTATGGTGCTCTGGAGACAACAGGCATGGCCTTCTGTTCGATGTGGTGGTGGGCGGGCGCACAGTCGCCGTATCGGACGAGACAGTGCGGCAGCACCTGCATACAGCATTTTGCATCTGCGGCAAGGCTGGCTATGACACGCAGTTCATGGAGCGCTATGACGCCAATGCCCCAGAAGTGGGCTTTGAAATGCCTAACTTCAATGACACCAACTGGCCAAATGCCGTGCCGAATCCCAAGAATGACTACAGGCTGTGCCCCCAGCCCTCCAAACAGCTGGTATTTGAGGAAATACGGCCCCAAGTGCTGAGGCGCACTGGCACTGGCTTTTTTCTTGACTTCGGCGCAATCAATGTGGGCTATCTCAACCTTGTGGCAAAAGGTCCCAAATACAGCGACATCACACTCAAGTTCGCCCAGGAACTCAATGAGGACGGCTCCTTGCGAGAAAAACTCCGCTGCAACTGCCAGTATGTGGAGCACTTCGTGCTGTCAGGCAAGCGTGACACATTGAACGAATACGACTACAAGTCGTTCCGCTACGTGGAACTCATTTTGCCAATGGGAGCGGAGATTGATGAGGGCAGCCTGCGCCTCATTGCAAGGCACTACCCATTCCAGCTAAAGGCAAGCTGCAAATACTCGGGGCCAGAGCATCAGGCGGTATGGCGGCTTTGCGTCGATACCCTGAAATACGGTGTGCAGGAGGTCATACAGGACTGCATGGACCGGGAAAAGGGATACTACATGGGCGATGGCTGCTACTCGCTCCTTACATATTGCCTACTCACAAAGGACTTCTCCCTCATGGAGAAATTCTTTGACGATTTTCTGGACACCGCCTTCATCAACCGCGGCCTCATGACCTGCGCCTGCTGCTCATTGATGCAGGAAATCGCGGAATATCCGCTGATGATGCTGGAACTTATTCTCCCATACCTCGCGCTGACAGGCAACAAGCAGTTCATCGCGGAGCGATACGATAAATTCGCGGACATACTGGACTACTATCGCGAAAGCTATGCCGAGGAGGACGGTCTGCTCAACAACCTCGACAAGTGGAACGTGGTGGAATGGCCAGCCAACTACCGCGATGGCTATGAGGTGGAGCGTGAAGGCACTTTCAGCATTGTCAAGCACAATGTGATAAACGCCTACTACATCGGCGCAATAAAGGCTATGAACAAAGTGGCATGGATCTTGGGACGCCCGCAATACGCGGATGTCGGCAAACTGGAGGCTGCCTTCATCAAGGCATTCTACCTGCCTGAAAAGCATCTCTTCAGGGACAATGTCCAGAGCAATCACATCAGCATGCCAGGAAATGTGTTCGCCGCATTCCACAGCATCATACCAGAGCCTGCATTCCACCAGACATTCATGAAGATGGTGCATGAGAAGTGCATGGGAGGCATACTCTTTTTCCAGACCTTCCCAGTGCTGGTCTATCTGCTGCGCGAAGGCCATGACGAACTGGTAAGCCAACTGCTTGTGGATAAGAATGCCTGGCTCCAGACTATTGCGGAGGACGGCAAGCGCACATTCGAGGGCTGGTCAAAATACGGCAAGTCCAATGCCTCCCTCTTCCACCTCACAATGTCCATGGGCGCCTGCTTCATGATAGACTGGCCCATCAAGGAAACCTACACCTGGTAAACCTGGCCGCCTTCAACGCAGAGACGCTTCTTTTTAACGCAGAGACGCAGAGGCGCAGAGGCGCAGAGATATTAGAGCTGTGACTTTTTCATACGAGGTAATTTCAAAACTATCGCGTCAACCCGCAAACTATCGAGGCCGCTGGCTTTTTGCCAGCGGAAAAGGCTTGCAATGCCAATAGTTTTGCAATTATCCTATGCAATAAAAGTGGGTAATGCCTCACCGAATGACATTTGTTTGCCGCACCAGTCCTTCTGTTGCCAGCCTTCTTCGTGCGCACGTACCTTGTTTGGGATGCTTCCCCCACCCACCTTCCGCTTCTAACATAGCCCCTGAAATCCAGGTTTGCAAGGGGGAAAACAAAGATGTATTCATTACTACACTTTTTAGCGAATTCACTAAAATTTACTAAAAAGTCATGATTCTTATAGGTAAGGCAGAACATTTTTAATGGGTCTGCATATCATTTAGTAAAGAGAGATCACTGACTGGAAAAATGCCTCCTCAATGGCATTCTTGGCGCACATTGGATGAGGAATTACTAAAGAGAGATCACTGACGGCCCTGACGGTCTAAAATGCACTTGATTTTCTATTGCAAACCCCATTCATCAAATTATACTATTGCCGTTGTTTGCGTGGTTGCCCAAAACAGAGAGCATTGACATTCTTGCCTATGAGAATTGAAGTCGGTACATCCTATTATCCCGAAAACTGGGACAGAGAACGGATCATCCGTGACGCGGACTTGATGAAAGACGCAGGGCTTCGCTATGTCAGGATGGGGGAGTTCGCCTGGTCCCACCTGGAGCCCGCTGAAGGCAAATATCAGTTGGAATGGCTGGACGAGGCAGTCCAGATTTTTGGGGAGCGCGGCATACTTTCAGTGCTATGCACGCCATCAGCCGCAGCACCTGCCTGGCTATGCAAAAAGCATCCCTCCATCCTCAGGATGAACCGCAATGGGGAAAGGGCATATTTCGGCGTCAGGCACCACACCTGCTACACATCCAAGATCTACCGAGACTACGCCAGGAAAATCACCACCGTAATTGCAGACCATTTCAAGGACAATCCTTACGTTGTTGCATGGCAGATTGAAAACGAGCCTGGCGCAAGCCGTTTCTGGGATTGCTTCTGCGATGAGTGCCAGAATGCATTCCGCCAGTATCTCCACCGCAAATATGGCAGCATTGAGGAATTGAACAAAGCATGGCGGGCACAATTCTGGAGCGGTGAATACTCCGACTGGGACGAGATTGAGCTGAGCGGTCTGCTGGATGGCACTCAATCCTGCAAAACACTGGAGACAAGACGCTTCCGCAGCAAAGTCCAGGCTGACTTTGTCCTGTCAGAGGCAGCCATCATCAGGGAAAGAATGCCCAATACGCCCATCGGCACCAACAACTACACCAATGCGG
>JAFZZD010000646.1 GCA_017615955.1 Victivallales bacterium | reverse complement strand
GCTTGCTGCCTATGCCTTCGCGGAGGCGGCGATTTTCTTGATTTTCGCCAGGGACAGGCCAGTTATCTTATGTATAGTGTCATAGTCTAGATTGTTTTCCAGCGATCCCATGACAACCTTTTCCCATGTTTCCTCGCGTCCCTCCTTGCGTCCCCTGGCAAGTCCCTTGTTGATTGCCTGCTGCTCGAAATATTGCCATGCCACGCACATCTCAGTCTTCCTCCCATCGTTGGTTTGCGGTTCAAGTTTCGTATCCAGATATGTATTGAGCAACATGAGCGCCCTCTCGGAAAGGGAGGCCGCGTGACTGCTCTGCAGGAAGCGCATGAAACCGTTCCTGTTCTTTGAGGCGCGGAAGTAAATTAGCACATCTTTGATTTCTGTACAGAGCATCCCCAGCGTTTTTCTGGTCGCGGTGTACGGGTCGGCTACGTTGATGCGGTAGTCGGAAACGGCCCTCTTGAGTTTGCCGTCGATATCGCCCATCATGCCGCACAGTGAGCGTGGCCCACGCCACGGCCCCTTGCCGAGGTTCAGCACCAGCGTGAACACGGGCAGCAGCTTTGCCTCCCCACGCCCTTTGAGCATGGCCACCTGGTACATGTACCTGGCCGCGTCGTAGCGCATAACCCGCAAGGGCATGGTCCAGTCGGGACCGCACCTCTACGCACAGGAAGTACACTGCCGCGCCGTCCGTATAGGCGATGTACGACAGGTCCCTGCGCAGCTGAACAGTCTTCTCGTTGCCCTCCGCGTCCAGGCTGTCCGTGGCGTCCTCTGTGGAGAATGGCTTCAGCATCCCCGCCGAGACGCGTCTCTCTCCCTTGAATGTGAACACGTTGAACAGATCCGCCACCAGCTCCGGATTCTGAAGGTACAGCTTCGCCGCCGCGTCCTTGTCCTGCCTTGCCTTCCTGCCTTTCTCCATGCCATACCTCCTGTGCTTTCAATTGCCTATCTTTTGTAATGAGCGTAATATGCACTGGATGTTGGCATTGTCAAATTATTAAATCAATTTTGATGATATTATAAAGAGTTATATTAATTTCATATAAATAGATAATATTTGAATAAACCAGAATATAAAATGCAAATTAACGATAAGGCAAAGGGTACTACGGAACGAAGAAATGAGTAGAAAATGGACGAATTATCTTCTTAAATGCAGAAGCCTGACATGATGTATTGGGACATTGAGTTTCTGCAATTCTGACGGTGAGAGTTTATATCCCGTTAGGACATCTGTAATGGAGGACGCGTTGAATGGAGGGGTGATATTGCAGTTTTCCTTTATCCCCTGGTAGTTGCCTACCAGGATCAATGCCTCGTTGCTGGTCTTGATGCCAGACAATGTCATTCCTGCCTGGTCGCATTGGGGCGTGAATATTTCGCCTGTGAATATCAGTTCCTGGTGCTTGATGACATTCTGCATTGCCTTGGCGTGGTAGTAGAAGTAGATTGGGCTGACGAAGCCCCGCCAAGGGTAGTAGAAAAATCCGACTGCGCCATTGAGCATGGTTTCATATATCATCTGTTCAAGGTGATAAGGCTCGTATGCCCCGTATGTTCCAGGTGTCAGGACTGGGGCGATGTTGCGCCGGCCTTTGTCATCCTGAAGGTCGTAGTTGCCTTTGACGGAGTTGTGCACCTTGAACTCATTGCCGGCGACATACAGGCTGGGCTGGGAGCCAGTCACGAACTGCTTGTTGAGTTCCCATTTTTCGAAACTGTGGTAGATCTTGGTAAGTGCCTGGCGGTTGTAGTTGTAGATGCTGGGTGTGGGGATAGAGGCATTGCGTGCGCCTTTGGCGACTGCCTCGGTCAGATCCCGATTCAGTTCAACGCTCAGGTCGTCAAGATATGCCTCCCATGTTTTGCCGGACTTTTTCCAGCCGTCTTGGCAGCGAGTACAATTGCGCATTCCTGCCAGGGCTTTATACCAGTGCTCTATGTCCCATTGCACATAAGAAGGCTTGAACATTTCCACCGAGCGAGTGATTTTGCCTAGTTCTGCTTGATATTCCTTGCCGCGGAAGGAGGGGCATGGGTTATTCTTGGGCTTGTCGGTCAGGCACCAGACATCCTCGCTGGGGTGGTTTTCCTTGCTGTACATTCCCAGCAGGCCATTGAAGCCAATTACAATCTTGTATCCTGCCTTGTGCGCCGCCTGAATCGCTTCAAGGTATTCCTTGGTGAATTTGGGCTCGCCACTGCGCATGAAATAATAGGGGTATATCTGTGCGCAGGAAAAACCGATTTTGCGCAGGTTATCAAGATAGCCAGGCCATGCTTCATCTCCAATACTCATGCGGCTGAGTACGGTCAAGCCCTTGAACATCTGCTTTGATTCAGGTATGTTTATTACAGTGATGTCTCGTTCCGTTATGTGGGAGGGTTTCCCTTTTATGGTGACATAGAAGAAGGCCTTGCCATGTTTTTCTGCCTCCTTCGGCGACTGGAAAAACACCCCCATGTGTTCCAGTTGCCTGGCGCGTTTTTGGTGATCCTTGTTTATGGCAAAAATGAACCGCGTATAAGGTTTCCCCTGTTTCTCAATGCTCTCCGAGACAACATCTGCATTGCGGCATATGATGCCTGCTGGGAGTTCAATGACCATCTTCATGTCCTCCTTGGGCTTGGCGATGCGCAGATCGCGGAGCTTGAAGTAATTTGGGGCGGGAATATTGTCTGCAATGTAGAAGTCGCCATGGAATGAAGGCGCCAGGACGCAGCCGTCCGTAAGCCTTTCCTCTGGCGTGCCTTCGTATGCGGTGTCTGACACTGGCTTGTCTGCCTTCAGGATGGCGAGTTCGTCGCAATAGAGATTGCCGCCGTCAGGCACAATTCGAACCATTACATATCGTGCGTTGGCGTTTATCGCCAGTTCAAAGGGATAGCAGAAAATATTGTCGTCGTTTTCCTCAAGATAGAATTGCCCTTTGAAGTCGCTTTGGTCTTTTTCACCTGGCTGGAGTTTGAGCATGGGCGGCGCGGCGGGATAATACATTTTTCCATCCTTGCTGACAAGTACGGCGAATCTGCTTGGCGAACGCTGCACCTGCTTCTGCTTGTCACCGCAGTTGATGCGGATAACTGCCTTTGCTATAGGCTCAACTTTTCCCAGGTCAATCACAAAGTCGATGCCATTGGACAGGTCATCTCCAGAGCGCCAGCCGACTGCCCCGCTGTCGAAGCGCAGTACATCATCGCCCCTAGATGAAAGTTTGCCGTCGGTCAGGTCGAGGCTGTCCGTATTGTTCTTGCCAATTGTCAGGTGGAAGTTTGGAGGATATGAGAAGTCGACTGGCTTGCCTAGTGCCAGATTGACCTTGCCAGCCACAGCGTTTTCCCATTTCTGGCGGTATTCGGCTGCTGTCGGCGTCAAGCGAAGCCTGGTGTTGTTCAGCATTTTGTTCTTGGTGGCGATGTCCAGGGAGAAATCCGCCACGCCATAGCTTTTCGCCCCCGCTGGAAGTCCCACGGCAAAGCACAATGTGCTGCCTGGCAGGGGCTGGCCCTGTTCATTCTGGAGGCAGGTGGCGTATTCGGTGACCTTGACCACAGCCGAATAGATGCCATCGCACGCATGGAGGTCGCCGTCTTTGCCATTGTCCCGCAGAATCACCTGGTTTCCAAATGTGACAGGTACCATGCTGGAGCCAAGGAAAACCTGCAATGGCAATTCAGAAGGAGTTATGCCGCCCTGAATGCCATGGTAGTCCACACGGAATGTGTCACCCACCTTTACCACTGGCTTTTCTGCGGAAATCACCAGGCCGCCAGAAGGCACATCCACAGTGCGGACCGACCTGATGTCATACCAGCCGCCAGCAGTCTCGCCGCGGGGGCCGCGCAAAGTCAATGAGAGGGTGAAGTTGTTCTTTGGCAAGGGAAAGGTGTTGCAGCCCTGGAAAATATACCCCTGCGGCTCCTTTGCCGTGGAGACATTGCTGACCGAGATGTAATGCTGCGGATCCTCGTTTTGCCCTGCGACAATTTGCAGATATTTCGCCCCTTGAACTGGAATCCTGATTTTCGCTGTGCCGTATGACTTTGGACCAACTTCGCGCAGGCGCATTGCGCCGCCCACTACCTCCGCGCTGAGGTTGTCAAGTTTCCAAATGGCACCGCCTTTGGAGATGTCCACTTCAAATGCCAATGCGGATGCCAATGCGCCAATGATGATTCCTGCCAGCAAAATGAAGCGTTTCATTAGTCAATTCTCCTTGGAGTTCCCGTCGCCGCTATCGCGAGTTCTTGCAAGTATCCACCCTTATGGGAAACATATAGATTTTAAAACTCTGCGCCTTTGCGTCTCTGCGCCTCTGCGTTAAAAAAGTGCCTCTGCGTTTACAGTGCGAGGCTTTCTGTCGCAGGTACGCCCATGGCTATGTTCATGCATTCCACGGCGGCGCCTGATGCGCCCTTGCCCAGGTTGTCATAGCGGGCGATCAGCAGAATCCTGTCTTCGTTTCCCTCGACGCTGACTTGCATGCTGTCCTTTCCGCTGAATGCAGCCGAGGAGAGGAAGCCGTTTTCCGAAGCATTGTCGGCAAAGCTTACGATTGGCCCCTGGTAAAGGCCAGCATAGAGGTCCTTGATTTCCTGGATGCTGCATTTGACCTGCTGCTTGAAAAGCGGGACTGTGACCTCCATTCCGCTGTAGAAGTCAGCCACTATGGGGCAGAATACAGGCGGATTCTCCAGTGAGCACATTTTCACCATTTCCTTCAAGTGCTTGTGCTGCTGGGTGATGCCGTATTGCCGTGGCGCGTCCAGCAGCGGATCTCTGCCATCGCCTTCATATTCGGCAATCATTTTCTTGCCTCCGCCGCTGTAGCCTGTGAGCGAATGGCATGTGAGCAGTGCGTCCTTCTCCAGAACGCCAGCCGCAATCAGCGGATAGACTGTGGCGATGAAGCCGCTGGCGTGGCAGCCGGGCACGGCAATGCGCTTTGAGGCGCGTATCTTGTCCAGATGGGCCGGGGACAGTTCGGGGAAGCCGTATGCCCAGTCATCCAGCGTGCGGTGCGCGGTGGATGTGTCCAGGACGATGACATCCGGGTTTTCAATGAGTGAGATTGCCTCCCTTGCTGCATCGTCTGGCAGGCAGAGGAACGCAATGTCGCATGAGTTCAGCATGTCCTGGCGCCTTTGGGTGACTTTCCTTTCCTCGTCGGAAAGAGTCAGCAATTGAATGTCCTGGCGTTGCGAGAGGCGGTCATAGATCCTTAGCCCGGTGGTGCCTGCCTTGCCGTCAATGAAAACTTTCTTTGTCATGGATGTCTTTGATGTTGATGTTTGATTATTAAAACGCTCTTAATCGTAATGTATGAAATGTATATGTCAAGAAGCAATTGAAAAAAAAGGCAAATGAATTAAAGTAGAGGCGAATAATTAGTGCTTTTGAGGTATTTTGATGAAGAGTTATCCCGATTGTTTGCCTTGTCTTGCAAGGAATGTGCTGGACATAGCCAAGTTGATGGGCGGCGAGGAGGCGGAGCAGCTGGCGGTGTTGCGCGGCGGCCTGGCCTGCCTGGCGACCTGCGACATGCGCATGCCGCCGCCATTCCACCTGCATGAGATTTGGGATTTGGCGCAGAAGACTGCCAAATGCCCTAATCCCGATCCGTACGCGCAAAAGAAGGAGGCTTCCACCAGTCTGGCATTGGAACTCGCTTCCAATCTGGAGAAACTGCCAGGCTACAATCCCTCCAGCTTTGAACATAGGCTCAGGCTTGCCACGTCTGGCAATGTGCTGGATTTCGGCATATACAGCGACCTGCGGGCCGATACAGCCTTGAAAGTCATGGCGGAGGCATTCCAGCGGAAGATAGATCTGGAGGCCGTGGCGCAACTGGAAAGGAAAGTCCAGGCGGCAAAGAGCATTCTGTATATCCTGGACAATTGCGGCGAGGCCGTGTTTGACCGGGTTTTCATGGAGCCATACCAGGACAAGGTGACATACGGCGTCAGGGGTGGCTTTACGCTGAATGACATGACACGCGCGGAACTTGAGGCCTCGGGCATGGGCGAATGCAGGGTGATTGACAGTGGCTGCAACATACCAGGCACCATTCTGGAATACTGCAGCGCGGAATTCCAGGCGGCTTTCCACAATGCGGACTTGATTATCGCAAAAGGGCAGGGCAACTTCGAGACATTGGACGGCACGGACAGGCCCATCGCATTCCTCTTCATGGCAAAGTGCCCAATTGTTTGCGGGCGACTGGGCGTGGAGCAGAATACGGTGCAGGTGAAACTTCTAAATTTTAGCCTAAAATAGATTAGCGGAATCAATCAAAGATGAGGTAAAGAAATGTCATTGGAGAGCTACTTCAAATTCAAAGAGAACAACACCAATTCCTCGAAGGAGATATTGGCAGGTGTCACCACATTCCTGGCGATGGCGTACATCCTGGCTGTGAATCCAGGCATACTTTCCGCCACTGGAATGCCTAAAGACGGCGTGTTCATCGCCACGGCGCTGGCCTCATTCGTCGGCACCATGCTGATGGCCTATTTTGCCAACTATCCATTTGCGCTGGCTCCTGGAATGGGCTTGAATGCATATTTTGCGTTCACCGTGGTGCTGGGCATGGGATATTCCTGGCAGTTTGCGCTGCTGGCGGTCTTTGTTGAAGGCATAATATTTCTGCTGCTGTCCCTGACCAATGTGAGAGAGGCGATCTTCAACAGCATTCCACTGCCGCTGAAGACCGCAGTCAGCGTGGGCATTGGCCTGTTCATCGCCTTTATTGCAATGCAGGGCGCCCACATAATCGTGGACAATCCAGCCACATTGGTGGGCTTCCAGAACTTCACCAAGAGCAACATCAACAACCACGGCATTTGCGCATTGCTGGCTATGGTGGGAGTGGCAGTCACCGCATGGATGCTGTACAAGAAAGTCACTGGCGCAATACTCTTCGGCATTCTCATCACCTGGATCCTTGGCATAATCGCCGAACTGACTGGGCTGTATGTGGTGTCGCCAGACGCAGGATGCTACTCCCTCATACCTAAACTAAACTTCAGCACATTCACCTCCGCTTGGGGCAACTTCATCAACGTCTTCTGCGCGTTGTTCTCGTCTGACGCGTGGTCCATGACGCAGGGCAGTGGCGAGGAGGCCGTCGTCATCAAGGGCTGGCCTCTGGTCAAGTCATTCAACTTCGTGGTCATCATGCTTTCATTCATGTTCGTGGACATATTTGACACGCTGGGCACATTGATCGGCGTCTCCACCAAGGCAGGAATGCTGGATGAAAATGGCAAGCTGCCGCGCATCAAGGGCGCTCTGCTTTCCGATTCACTGGCCACCATGCTGGGCGCGGTGTTCGGAACTTCCACTGTCACCACCTTTGTGGAATCCGCCTCTGGCGTTGCCGCTGGCGGGCGCACTGGCTTTGCCTCGGTTGTCACTGGCCTCCTGTTCCTGCTGTCCATACTCTTTGCTCCGATTTTCCTGGCAATCCCTGCCTTCGCCACGGCACCTGCTCTGATCATCGTCGGCTTCTATATGATGACATGCGTGGTGAAAATCGACTTTGACGACTACCTGAACTCAATTCCCGCATACATCGCAATCCTGGCAATGCCCTTCGCATACAGCATTTCAGAGGGCATTTGCCTGGGCGTCATTTCCGGACGGTGCTGAATTTCTTCTCGGAGCGTCGCAAGAATATCAGCCCATTGATGTATATCCTGACGATTTTGTTCCTGGCTAAATACGTGGTTTTGTAAAAAACAAGGAGAAAAATGAAAAAGACAGTAGCAAAGAAAAACGTGCAGTCGCCCGAAATCGCGGTCACGCTGTACAATGTGCGTGAATACTGCAAGGACGAAGCAGGCCTTGCAAAGACGCTGGAAATGCTGCGCGGCATCGGATATCGTTCAGTGCAGATTTCCGCAGTGCCTCTGGAGCCAGCGGTAATCAGGAAGTGCCTGGATGACCAGGGCATGGAATGCTGCGCCACACATGAATCTGCGGACATGATTCTGAAGGACACCGAGAAACTGGCGGAAAAGATGGCCATCCTCAAGTGCGGATATACCGCGCTTGGCAGCGCACCTGCGGTG
Source organism: Victivallales bacterium (assembly GCA_017615955.1). The sequence continues at coordinate 1,848 of JAFZZD010000646.1, read as the reverse complement.
TATGTTTCCCACGAAGGCATGAAGCGCTTGGGCGAGGAAATGAGCAAGGCTGGCCAGATTCTGGCAAAGACAGGCGTCAAACTGGGCTATCACAACCACCACTTTGAATTCAACCGCTATGGGCAGGACAAGACCTTGTTCCAGGTCCTGTTCGAGAATTCAGACCCCAAATATCTCTATTCCGAAATGGACGTGCAGTGGGTGGCACGCGGCGGCGCCAGTCCCGCGACTTGGATTCGCAAACTGAAGGGACGCATTGATGTGATACACTTCAAGGACTTCACAATCAGGGCAGGACAGAATGGCTTCTGGGATGCAGTGCCTACGCTCTGCGAAATCGGTTATGGCAACCTGGACTGGGAGGAGATTGTGAAGGCTTGCCGCGAAACCAAGGTGCGCGTCTTCTCAATCGAGCAGGACAGCCCATTCCCGGGCCGTGCCATCTTCGATTCCATGAAGATGTCCTTTGAATACTGCAAGAAACTGGGACTTAGGCCATAATTGAGTAGCGACGGCGTCCCGCCGTCGGACAGGTAGTAACGACGGCGTCCCGCCGTCGGAAGGTAGTAGCGACGGCGTCCCCGCCGTCGAATAAAAATAACAACGGAGAATGAAAAATGTCAATTGAACTTAAGAAGAACGCAAAATACGCATTGCTGGTTCCCACCAGCATGGGCATCAGGCTTACACCTGCGGATGGACAGCCATTCCATTGCAGCGACACCTTCAAGATGCAGGTTACCAGTGCTGAAACCAACGTGGCAAGCATTTCCTCCTTCCTGGGATTGCCAGTGAAGGTATTGACAGCCTTCGTCAAGGGCAGCCCTGTCGCACGCATGATCAAGGACAACCTGGCAGGTCGCCACATGGACTATGAAGGCCCAGAGATAGAGCAGGGCGGCCCATGGGGATACCGCCATCAGTTCAACCTGGCGGACAGCGGCTACGGTAGCCGTGGACCTCGTGTGCAGAATGACCGCGCTGGCGAAGTTGGCCGCCTGCTGGATGTTAAGTACTTTGATTTGGATAAGATTTTCGGTCAGGAAGGCGTGCAGATTGTGCATCTGTCTGGCCTGGTGGGCGCATTGTCACCAGAGACAAGCCGCTTCTGCTTGGAACTGGCACGCGCTGCGAAGAAGTACGGCACGAAAATCTCCTTCGACCTGAACTTCCGCGCCTCGTTCTGGAAGGGCAGGGAACAGGAACTCCACGACATCTTCTCTGAAATCGCCTCCATAGCGGACATCCTCATCGGAAACGAGGAAGACTTCCAGTTGTGCCTGGGCATCAAGGGACCTGAAGCGGGCGGCAAGGACATCGCCAGCAAGATCGACAACTTCAAGGAAATGGTGCTCCGCGTAAAGGAGGCATATCCCCAGGTTACCGCGTTTGCGACGACGCTGCGCCAGGTTGTCAATGCCAATACCCACCTGTGGGGCGCAATCACTTACGTGGACGGCGTGTGGCAGGTTGTGGAACCAAGGGAAATCGGTGTGCTGGACCGTATCGGCGGCGGCGACGGCTTTGTGGGCGGCTTCCTCTATGCAATTCTCCGCGGCTGGGAAGTTGAGAAGTGGACACAGTTCGGCTGGGCGACAGGCGCACTCGCCACTACGCATCTTACGGACTATGCGCAGCCTGCCGATGAAGACCAGGTCTGGAGCATCTGGTCTGGCAACGCACGCGTAAAGAGATAAATTATAGGCTTGATTGCCACTATAAGGATGCGCAATGAGGACAAATCTGGGCGCATTCTTATAGTATGTTCAAAATAGTCTATAAACTTTCCTATAAAAATCTACAACATACTTGAATTTGCAAAATCAAGTTGGATTTTTTCGCCGCAGG
>JAFZZD010000645.1 GCA_017615955.1 Victivallales bacterium | reverse complement strand
CCGCCCTTGTCCTTCTGGGTACGCATGACCTTGACATCCAGGCCAACCCATTCGCCATTATTGCCGTAGCCAGCCTTGTCCAGGACGCGAACCTGGTTCAATGCACGGCGTGGGTCAACTGCACCAAAGGTCAAGTCCTGGTCGAACTTCAGACCATTCTGGTCGTTCAGGTGGACACTCCACAGCTTCTTGTGCGCCAGGGCATAGCCCATTTCATCGGAGGGGCACAGGTTGGCAAGCAGCGCATGTGCTGTCTCGATGAGGCATCCGATACGGGATGGATCTGTTGTCAGCAGTCCCAGTGCGATGGCATGGCCGATGGTGGGGATGTATGCATGGTCAACTGGCTCGTTTGGCTTGGACTCGATCATCAGGCGGATGTTCTTGTCATAGTCCAGCAGTGCCTGTGCAGCCTCGGCGATCTTTTCGGTTGCCCACACGGGATCCTTGGCTTCGCGGATGTATGTTCCTTCACGTGCCAGCCAGAATACGATGTTGCGTGTGCCCAGGGCATTTGCGATGTCGATTGCGCGCTTTGTGCGCTCAATGGCGTACTTGCGGCACTTGGGGTCATTTGAGGTGTAGCCACCGTCGATGGTGTTGGGGTTGAACCACATGCGTGGCGCCACGAATTCAGCGGTCAGACCATGGTTGTCCAGAACCTTCTTCAGCTCTGTGGCGGCCTTGATCATCTGTGCCTGTGTCATCTTGCCATCGCCGCAACCTGGCACTGCATCGTCATCATGGAACTGAATGCCATCAAACCCCAGCTTCTTGTAAAGCTCAAGCTTCTTGTTGAAGGGGATGGTCTTGCGGACTTCTGGTCCAAATGAGTCTGCGCCTTCGTGGATGTTCCAAGGGCCAAACGAGAACCTGAATGTGCCCTGCACGGGCTTCTCTTTCTTTGCTACTGCTTTCTTTGCTGTTGCCATTGTTCGCTCCTTTCCTTTTTTAGTTGACGTTGAGTTTCAACAGGTTACTAACTATATGCTCAATGATATTTGGCTTGAACTTCGGACGGTGCATGCCCTGGCCGAACCAGACTTCATAGAAGCCGAATGCGCCAAAGTCGTCGCTGGAGAAAATCGAGGGATACTGCGCGAACATCTCTGGCGTGGGGAAATATCCTGCATCGCCGTTTGCAACGGAGACTGCAATCGGGAATTTGAATGGGGAACGCGCCCTCAAATCCTCGCCCACTGCCAGGAAGGGTTCGCCTGGCACTGCGTATATTGCCAAGTCGCCCATGCGCACTGTCTGTAAATCCCTGACAACCTTGAATTCCTTTCCTCTTTCAGCGAGAATCGCCATTTCAAGCAGGCAGGCATGGGTAAAGAACAGCAGCCTTTCTTCCTGGTTGCCTGGGCGCGCGTACCTGTCCGGCACCTTGGAGATGATCTTCTCTGCGATTTCCCTGTATTCCACGGGATCCACCTTCTCGGTGGGGAATGTGACTGCCTTGAGGGAGCACTTCACTGGCGCAAGCTGAATCTCCTCGCCATTGGCCAGATCAGCCTCCAGGTCATTGACATAGCTTTCGCTGATCCACTCCAGGTTCTTTTCCCGTTCTGGTGTCTTATGTGTCCAAATCACATTGACGTCACCAGCGGTGCCATACAGGAAGAAGCCGATATCTGCCAGCTTGCGCTCCTTGATCTTGCGGTTGGCGTCTCCCATCCAGTCCGCCGAAACCAGCGGCTGCGGGCCAAAGACCACGCCGTGCATGGCATGGTTGTGAATCAGCACCTTGACAGAGCCATCCTCACGCACCATTTTGATCCAGCGTATTTCAGGGTCGGTATGCTTGTCTTCGGACGTCGTGCGCCTGGAACCCAGCTTCTTGCGGATCGGAGCCTTTCCGGCAAATGCCCGCACTGGCTCCTCATTTGCCAATGCCTCAATAAGGGACTTGCGTATAGTGCTGCGCCAATTCTGGCAGAATTCCGCATTTGGCTCGCCATAGCCAACGTCACAACTTGCCACACCAGCAGCAGAATGTGTATGGGTGGCAACAAACATGATGCCCTCTGGATCAAGGGCGAATTCAGTGGCAAGTTCAACGCGCAGCTTGCGGCATTCCAGTTCGCTGGAGGAAATCGTGTCCGTGACAACAACAACATTGCGGTTGATGCCATCATTCACCGTAAGCACCCTGGCATACAGGGGATCGCGCACGCCCCGGTTACGCCTGCCCAAAAACGGCCCATAGCCGCCAAGCTCTGCAAACAATGGTACTTCTATGATATTCTCCGCACAACCGACTTTAACTTGCATATTCACCTCACTTGTGTTGAAAGTGCCGCTAATATAGAACGCCATTGCTAGTACGCAAGCGCATAATCAGTATAATTTTTACAAAAATTATGCGCACCGGCCTCCTGTGCGCGGGCATTCTTGCCCATGTCCTGTGCGCGGGCATTCTTGCCCGTGTCCTGTGCACGGGCATTCTTGCCCGTGTCCTATCGCCTTAGGGTAAAAAGCCCGCCCAGGTATGGCTCTAGTTTCAGTGCCGCGCCTTGCGTCCAGGTCAGTGTGGAATCAGCCAGCGGGTCATACCAAGTGGCATTGGCGAACTTGCCCTGCGGCTCCAACCTGAACTCTGTCGGCTGCTTGCTATTGTTGAAGACAGCCGCCAGCAAATCGCCGTTGGGCTTTTGATATATGCTTATTTTTACCTTGTCGGAGCTGGCACACAGCAGCTTCGCCGCCCTGTCCTTCCAATACGGCAGAAATGTCACATCCTCCAAACCAAAGTCAATCTTGCGGCAGCGCACCCTCTGCTCAATGGGACCATTCACCGAATGGGGATAGAACATCAGGTTGTGCAGAATCGCCAGCATTGCGGTATGAACGGTCAGTTTCGCGTCACCGATGTACTCCACCTTGCGGTACTCCGGCATGAACATCCTCGTTGGCCCCATGTTCACGGCATTTTCATAGCGGAAGCAGTCCAGGCTCATTGCCTCCGTGTAATATGCATGCTTCATGAGCATGCCTCGATACTGCTCCCCCATCAGAATCACGTTGGAGTACATCCCCAGAGTGGAAGCCTGCGCGGCTCCTACGTGGCTTATGGTCACTGATGCAGGACGCCCCAGGCGCTGTATATTGTAGATGCGCTCCTGAAATGCCTTGCACTCAAACACAGGGGAGAATATCTGCCCACGTTCAGAAAACCAATCGGCGGAGAAGCAGTCATAGTAAATGCCATCCCAATTGTATTTTGCCAGATTGTCCGCCATGCTCTTGCAATACAAGTCCTGCCAGTCCCTGTCCCTGTAGTCAGCGGCAACCAGCATTCCACCATGGCTCTTGCTCATGTCATAGTATGTGCCTAGCTGGGACTTCCACCGCTTCTGGAAATACTTCCACTGCGGCATATTGTCCAGTATGTATGTGGGAATCTGATAAATCAGATAGCATTGCGGCCTGTTAGGCACCTCCAGATGCCTGCGCACCGCCGCTTCGTCCGCCACGTCCAAAAGGCTTCCAGAATACTTCATCATCGGCATTGAAATACCCCACACCAAATCGCAGTTTCTGCGTGGTCCTGCACGGAAAAACAGCCTGCGCCACAACTGCTCATCTGGCCTGAATGGATATGGGCACAATGCAAACTCAACTGTATGGCTTTCGCCCTGATTTAACTTCAATGGGCTGTGTATAAGCTCCAACTCCAGTCTGCCATCCTTGTTCGCTTTGAGCCAGGGTTCATCAAACTCCCGCTTTGCTGGATAGATGCGGGACAAATACACGCATATTCCATTGTCAACATCGCCCATCTGCAAATCGGAATACATCTGCCTGGAGCTGTATTCTGGCTGCTCGCTGAACACAATAGACCCCACACCGCTCCAGGAATAATCGCAGCGGTTCAAGAACTCGGCATTGGCTATATCCAGCAACAGCTTCCCTTTGTCAATCGTGCTAGACCGCTTTGCGGTAAAGTCCAACTTGTATTTCAAGAAGCCAATGTAGTCCACCTCAAGTCTCGCATTGCAGAGCCAATCCTCATTATCCAGCGAAGCGGTGCATGTCGCCAAGCTAGGCTTCACATCCCATTTCGCCTGCTTGAAGCTGGACAGCAATTCCCTGCCATTGCAGACAAATTCCACGGGCGCCTTGAGCAGGCTGCGCCCATCTGCCTCCACACTCTGAAGCTGCATACCGCCTTTGTTGAAGCGCAACGCAGGCTTCCATGTCTGCAACTTGCCATCCTTCCATTCCAGCTTGCGCCAAGGCGTAGGCGGCGTCATTTCAGGATTTTGCACACCCAGCTCATTGCGCCAGGACGGATTCTTATAGACGCCGAACTTGCTTGCACCCGTGCTCATCTCCGCGCCGTCTGGCTTCTTGATAAGACCTTCCAAGGCATATTCGCCATCAGGGAACGCCTTCAAGTCAATGTCCAGTTGCAATGTCTTTGACGCAAAACGCTTTATTTCCTTGCCGCCACTGTCCCTGACCACAAACGCAGGCGATAGATTTTTGCCATCCCTAAGCTCGCCTGTGGCTATTATTTTTGCGGAAAGAACATCCTTGTCTGGGTCGATTTCAAAGTCAAGCATTGCATTGTCCGCTATACGCGCCAGCCTCATCCTGTCCAGCAATAGCTCGTCCTTTTCGCTGACATTGCGCATATTCAGGCCAATGCTAAGATACTCGCAGTCCTTGGGTGTGGTAAAGCTGTGGACTATCTCACGCCATTCACCCACATTCTTGCTGGAGGCTGGATACAGTCTTGATTCGCCCAGATCCTTGAAATTCTTGTCCTTGTAGAAGAAGATGAGGATGTTGGAAGTCCGCATGGAGAATGCAGCAGAGCTGTTTATCCATGCAGTAAAGGCATAGTTTGTCAATGACGAGACCTTCAGGTTCTCAATCATCAGCGAATACTGCATTGGCGAGCCATTGCCCACTGCCTTGAAATAAGTTTCGCCGAACTTTGCCTTGCGCCATTCCGTCTCTATGCTGCCGCCAGCCTTCAGGCAGAAATGGTCAAATACCAAATACCTGTCAAACTCCCATATTTCAAAGTCCGTGTCAAACTCGCCGATGTCAATGCCGCGTGCAATATTGTCCTTGATCTCCGCCACACGCAGAAAGTCAAACAAGGCATATTCGTCTTTGGGTATCCTGGCATCCAGGCTCAATTCAAGCAACGCGGAAACTGTGCCCACTGGTGCTTCCAAAGTAAAGCGCCTGTGTGTCCAATACTCCGAGGCAGTAAGACGCCTCTCAAATGCTGCACCAATCTTCGCGCCCGATGCATCACGATAGATTGCCTTGACATAAATGAGATAGTTGGACAGCTTGGGCGATGTCCTGTAATTGAACGCCAACGCATACGACCTTCCGCCCTTCAAGTTAAGTTCATTGCGGTAAAAGCTTTCTTGTTTACCAGTGGCAACTGCCTTGAGTGCGCCGCTCTCCATTCCCTCGCCAGGCGCAATGCCCCCATGTCCAAGGACTTGCCCGCTTGGTGCCCGCCCTGGGTCGAAACGCTCCAGCAACGGTGTGAAATCCTGGCAATAAAGCGCAATGCCGCAAAGCAGCAACAACAGTAATGACTTCTTCATTTTTACCATAAAACAAATAATGGGATGTTTACAAGAGGCAATTTAAAACTCCCGCACCATGCCGCAAACTATCGTAGCCGCTGGCTTCAGCCAGCGGAAAAATACATGCCATGGCAAAAGTTATGCAATTAGCTCTTAACGCAAAAATGCGCTTCGATATGTTCTTCTTTTGTTTCAGTAAACATATCGAAGCGCATTTTTGCAACACTTCTTGAATTACCCTGTTTAGTCGATACGATACAATTCGTATTTCTGGGCATTGGTGACCAGCTGGCGCTGATGCACCTTGTCCACATGCCCGTCTCCATAGCACACGTTACCCACCTGCTTCAGCTCGTGGCAGTTGTTGCAGATGATGTTAGATACGGAGTTGCTTATGTTGGATTGCGTGGAGTAGCGGTATGGCGTGACACCTGCACGATGATAGTCTGTTCCGTATTCAGTGAAAATAGCCACCTTGCCAGGCGATGGGAACTGCGTCAGCCTGGCCTGGTCCCTGGTGATTACGCCGCTGGTAACGCAAGGCGCGACGATGCCATTGTAAACATAGCTGCATCCGCCCATGTCATTTTCGCCAAAGGTATAGCCGGAAGCATAGTACTTATCTGCGGAATCACAGGTGAACATCTTCCTGTCGCCCACGAAATGCATAAGCTGCGTGGCCCAGTTGCGGTATCTGTAGGTTTCCAGATTCCAGTGACGCGTACTGTTGGCATCGTAGCAGGAGCCGCCTCTGTCGCCATCGCCGACGAAGGGATTCGAATACACGGAATAATCGTCATATTCGTTGGAATACATTGCATTGCCCAGCCCCAGCTGCTTAAGGTTGGAAGCGCAGTTTATCATTCTGGCTTTCTCCCTGGCCTTGCTCAATGCGGGCAGCAGCATGGCCGCAAGTATTGCAATGATCGCTATAACTACAAGCAATTCAATTAATGTAAATGTCCTTTGTTTCATTTTTCCAAACCTAGATTTCAATCTCCTAGAAAATCCTTGATGTAAATTATACGAAACTTTACGTTCCTTGTCAAGTGCATACGCAATATTATTCTTTCATGTTTTTCCATGTTTCTTGGTAAAAATCGCCAATGGCAGTTTGTAAAAAACGCATTATTGCGTATATTAAGCAACGTTTTCAAGATAAGATTGCGGGATGGAGCAGTTGGTAGCTTGTCAGGCCCATAACCTGAAGGTCGTAAGTTCGAGTCTTACTCCCGCTACCAGAATATCAAAGCCGAGGTTCAATGAGCCTCGGCTTTTTTATTGGCTGTAACTTTACAGGGATGCCAGGATTTTGCGTATCTGGTTCTCGCGGGCCTCTATGGAGCGGCAAAGCTGCACCTGGACACGCGCCCTGTGCAGGGTCTGCCCTTCGTGGCGCACCTTGAAATAAACGTCGCCAGCAATGTAGTCCGCGAAAAAGCGCAAAGCCAATTCGTATGTAATCAGGCGCACACAGTCGTATAGGTACTTCCTGTCATTGTCTGTCAGGAAGTTCTGTGAATGCTCCTTGTATCCTTCAATCAGCGCGGAGCACAAGTCCAAATCAAACACAATCTGCGTGAAGTCCCGGGCATCCTCGCCAGCTGGATTGCAGCATGAGCGCAGGCAGTCACCGATATCATAGTGTATCAGGCCCGGCTTGACCGTGTCCAGGTCAATTATGCTGGTGCCCTTGCCAGTCACATTGTCAATCATCACATTGGCGGTCTTGGGATCGCCGTGAATGATCCTAGGCACAAGCTCGCCCCTTGCCTTGGCATCCTCAAGCACACTGCTCCACTTGCGTCGCTGGTCAATGAACTGTAGCACATTCTCCGCCACCTTGGAACCGTGGAGCCGCGCCTGGCCCGCGGGAGTCTTTAGAGCATTGTCCAGCGTTGCAAAATATCCTGGCGTTATGTGGAAGCCAGGCAGCGTGTCATGGAGCTTGGTGCAGTCCATGTCAGCCACCGCATGGTGGAAATGCCCAAGCACAGCGCCAATTTCATGTGCATGGTCCGCGTCCCTGATCTTCTCGTATGACTGTGCGCTGGCAATCTGCGTTATGGCACGCCAGTAGTTTCCGTCCTCATCAATGACATAGTCCTTGCCATCCTTCGATGGAATCACCAATGGCAGCTGCCATATCCTGTCCGCCTCGTCCTGTTCCCGTTCATAGACTTTGTGAACATGCCGAGTGACCAGATGTATGTTCTCCATCAGCTCCACTGGCTTTTGGAAAACATTGGTGTTTATGCGCTGAAGCACTATGCGCTGCTCGGAAAAAACCGTCCTGAAAATCACAATGTATGTGTCATTGACGTTGCCATGCCCAAGAGGCTCAACACTGAAAACACGCCCATCGATATTGAACATCTGGGCAATCATCGCGCTTAACATATATTCTCCTTTGCAAAGTGTTTAGTGGCCTGTGGCCTGTGGCCTGTGGCCCGTGGCCAGTGGCCTGTGGCCTGTGGCCTGTGGTCTGTGGCCTGTGGCCTGTGGTCTATCTAGTGCCTGCGGCGAAAGCCGCAGGTAGAACCATGCCTGACAAACGCGGGCAAGAAAGAACTG
>JAFZZD010000644.1 GCA_017615955.1 Victivallales bacterium | reverse complement strand
GCGCTTGATGGTCTCGGGCACCAGGGACTGCACGCCAATGGTCAGCCTGTCCACGCCATAGTCCCTCATTATGCGAAGACGCTCCTTGCCCTCTGGTCCGATGATGGTATGAGGGTCAATGTCATAATTGAACTGGCGCAGGTGGCTCATGTCGCAGTTGCCCGTGAAAAATTTCAGGAAACGCTCCAGCTGCTTTGGCGTAAGGTCAGTGGGCGTTCCGCCGCCCACCAGCGCCACCCTCAGCTTGATCTTGTCAAAGCCCATTTGCTTCTTGTAGATCTGCATCTCCTTTTCCATGGCGTCAAGGTATGTGTCCTTCTCGCTGTCAGGTGCGCCATACTTTGAAGGATAATGGCAGAATATGCAGCGCTTGGTGCAGAAAGGTATGTGAATATACACATCCATCAATCCGTCCGCTGGTGGTACATAGCCCTTGAACATCTCCTCCTGTGTGATTTCAGGATAACGTGTGATGGGCGGGTAGTGTATTGCGGGAATGAAATCATTCGTCTTGGCAATTAGCCCCAACTCGGTTAGCTCGTGCAAATCCCTGACGCGCTCCTCGGAGCGCTCAATCAACTCAGACAACCCCAACATTGATTCTTCCTCACTTGTGTTAAACTATTTAATTATGCAAAAAGACAAATCAATACTATTCCCACCAGCGTAAGAAGGCCGCTGCAGCACTCGCGCCGCGTAAGCCACCGCTTCTCAATCACCATCAGCAATGGCAAAATCAGCACTGGCTCCAGTGACATCAATGCGCTGGCCACGGCCAGCTGCACCGCCTTCACCGCATACAAGGACAGCCAGAAGCCGCCTATCGTGACAATTGCCACGGTGCCCACAAATTTAAGCCCGTATTCGCCCTGCCTGAATGGCCTGCACCAGGTTCCTATCCTGCCGCTCATAAGCCCCCACAGCAGCAATGAAACGCTTCCGGCAAGCATTCTTATGCAGGTGGCAAACAGCACTGACATTTCCTTCAGAGCCGGCTTGGCAATCACCATGCTCACCGATGTCGCCACCAGTGAAAGCAGGCCGAACACGACGCCCAATACAGTTGTCTTCACCTTCTCATCATCGGAAATCTGCAATGGGAACACCACGCAGGAAATTGCAGCCACCAGGAAGAAGATGCCCACGAACACCTGCCACGAAGGCATCTCGCCCAGGCACAATACGCCCAGCACGACCGAGAACAAATCAGGCCCCGCGAGCAGCAGCAACGCCAGTATCAGCGGGGACAGGTGCCCTAGAGCGGCGAAGAACAAGGTATCCCCAATGGCTATGCCAATGAAGCCGCTGAGAACAAGACGCCAGAACTGAGCCATGTTGGGCAGCGCAGGACGCAATACCAGCAGGCACACGCCCAATATCAGCACGCTTATGCTTGACTTGACCCAAGTCATCCCCAACGGCTCAAGCTTCTCCCCCAGTTGCTTGAAAAGAATGCCGCCCAGAGCCCAGCTGAATGTGGAAAGCAGCGCGGCCCCAATGCCCAAGATTGTCTTTGCCTCAATGTCGTTCATATCATTTGCCAAGGCTGTGACCTAAAGAAGTGTTGCTCTTTGCGCATTGACACTGGCAAAAAACAACTCTTCTTTAGGTAAATTCATTGCCACCAGTAATTAACTTTTCAATGACCACATACAAACACCAATAATGCCATACAAACAAAATTCATCGTAAGTTAATGGCAATATAACAATTTACTAGCCAATTATATGCATTTTGCACCTTTCAGGCATTGGCAGTAATCGTCCCCATGTATTTCCACACGCCGATGATGCTCATTCGGATGCCATCGGCATGTGGAAACATAGTGGGAGTGACCGATTTACTTGGCTTTAAATTGCATGAAATCATAGATAACTGGATATCATGTATTTCCCGTCCCCAAAATAGGCATTCAACATAAACCAAGTATTCCACGGCATACCGCAATGTCATGCTTAATCTGCACTGCCAGTTCTTCCTGGCTGGAGAATCTGCGGTCTTTCCGTATGAACTGCACGAAGTCCACCACCAGTTCCTTGCCATAGAGGTTTTCGTTGCATTCAAGCAGATGCAGTTCCACCCAGGGCACAGTCGCATCAGCGCGCACAGTAGGTGCTGTCCCCACGTAAACAATTGCCGTCTCGTCGCGTCCCTCCCAATGTGCCAGTCCAGCATACACGCCGCTCGGCGGCAGGACGTGCATTTCATCCACGATGTTGGCCGTGGCACAGTCCAGTTTCTTTCCAACGCCATTGCCGTGGGAGACGATACCCGACACTGCAAAGTCACGCCCCAGCATTGCCTTCACATTGGCTAGCTCCGCCTTCTCCACAAGGGAGCGCAATCTGGTGCTGCTGATGGGGTCGCCTTCATACTCCACAAATGGCACGATCTCCACGCGCTTGCCGTGCTGCGCTCCCCACTGCGCCAAAAAGTCCACCCCCGCGCTGTTGCCCTTGCCGAAACGCCAGTTCTCGCCCACGCAGAAGCCGCTCACTTCCAGGCCAGCAGAGGCAAAATGCCTTGCCAAAAAGTCAGTGGCGCTCATGTCTGCAATGCTCATGGTGAATTCCATGGCCACAACCTGTTCAGCGCCATATTGCCGTAGAAGCTGGCTCTTGTAGTTCAGGCTGGTCAGGTGTTTTGGTCCTGGAGGACAAAGCAATTCACGGGGATGGGGCGAAAAAAACAATGCCACTGGCACGGATGCGGTCTCCCTTGCCAGCCGAACCAGCCTTGACAATATCGCCTGATGCCCAAGATGCACGCCGTCAAACACGCCCAACGCCACGGCTATGCGTGTATGCGCGGGAAGTTCATTTAAGGAGTGCAGTATCATTTTTCCACCAGTGCTTCCTGGAACTGCGGCAATTTCCAGCCCTTTATTGTGTCCATGGTGTAGGCATTCTCCACGGAATGCTCGCCGCTTCTAAGCCGTCGCAGAGCGGTCATATTCGCTCCGCAGCCCAGCGCCCTGCCCCAGTCCGCGCATAGCGTTCGCACGTAAGTGCCTTTTGAGCAATGCACTATGAAATCAACATCTGGTAGCGAAATGCGCTCTATTTTTATAGAAAAAATGCTTATTTGACGAGGTTCACGCTCTACGGTAATGCCCTTGCGCGCCAGTTCATACAGCTTCTTCCCATTGCGCTTGATGGCGGAGACCATGGGCGGCACCTGCATAAGCTCGCCTATCAAGGACTGCGCTGACTTGCGCACGGCTTCCTCATCTATACCTTCAATGGAATGTTCTGCAACCGCATTTCCCGTGGCATCTTCAGTGTCCGTCTCAATGCCCAGGCGCATGGAAGCGCGGTACACCTTGTCCTTCGCCATCAGACTGTCCTGCAACTTGGTGCATTTTCCGAACAGCAGCACCAGCAAACCAGTGGCCATTGGATCCAGGGTGCCGCAATGGCCGACCTTCTTCAAATGGAAACGGTGCTTGATGCATGAGACAGCATCCTGGCTGGTCCAGTCCTGTGGCTTGTCCACCAGCAGAATACCGCTGATGTCATTTGGAGGTATCCTTTCCATCCCCTTGCTCCTCGTCCAGATTGAGTTCATTGAGGATGTGCATCACCCTGTCCGCATTCTCGGCAGTCTCGTCCAGCTTGAAATGCAGGCGCGGCGTATATTTAAGTATGACTTTCTTTGCCAGTTCGGACTGTATCAGGGCGCGTTTCTTTTCAAGCAGCGCCATCACGCCCTCCTTGGACATGGCCTTGCCATAAATGCTGACAAATACAGTGGC
>JAFZZD010000643.1 GCA_017615955.1 Victivallales bacterium | reverse complement strand
GGCATATCAATGGCAAGTTGGGGCATTTACGGAAAACATTGGCAGACACTCCCCTGGCACTTTCGGGTATGCTTGCCTTTTTCAACGAAGTACAATTCTCAAAGGCAAAGTCAGCAATGGACATGACACCCTCTGGAATGATAATGTCGGACAGACTCTTGCATCCCTTGAAAGCCTCCCAATTTATTGAACGAAGGCTTGAGGGCAATTGCACTTCACAGAGTTCCGCGCAATCCCTGAATGCATTGCTGCCAATCTCCTCTATCCCCTCTTGAATGACCAGCTTCCTTAATTGCGTCTTCAATTCAGGATGCAGCTTGCTCGTCCAGGCCTTTACCGCAATGGGCTTCGCCTTCCGCAAGTGCATGGAACCCAGTCCAACCACCAAAGTTCCGTCTTCAGTAATGCCTGCGCCGTAGTCAGCGTCTATGCTCATCATATTCATATTCCCATGGTTCATTGATGTCATCAGACAATACAGTGTATTTCAGGGGCATCCTCTGAAAACAACTAATAAAAATCTGTGCAAATCTGTGTTAATCTGTGGATGAAAAATAATGACTACAGCCCTTTCAGGAAGTTCTGCAGACGTATGCCGTCTGGTCCAGCCAGTTCGGAGGCGAAGTACTGCGCCTCCCAGCAGCAGCGTCCAGTGACGTATGGCTCGGTCAATGCCAGCTGCGCGGCAATGCGCTCCGTGGAGGCGGGATACAGGCTGTTGCGCTTGGAGAAGCCACGCCGCTCGAAAATTTCAATATGCGCCCACAGCTGTATTGAATTGGCGTCAGCCACGCTCTTCCATGCCTGCCATATCTGCGGAATGTTCCGCACCAGGCAACCATTGGTGCCCACTGAATCCTGCGGCATCAGTATGTCAATGCCAGTGTTCTGCAATATCGCGTTCCAGAAATCCATGAATACAGGATTGTCCTCTGGATTATGCTGGGTTGCTGGAGAGACGATGATCTTCAGGCTGCTGTCATATCCCTTGACGATGTCTGCGAAGCCATTGTACAATGTGCGCATGCGCCTTTCCCGTTCTGGCAGTCGCCTGTCCTTAAAGCTGGTTTCAGACGGGAAGTACATTCCCTCTATCCTGCCCAGCTTGCGTATTTCCTCGAAGCATGCCTTGTGCTCGGCTAGTTCCTGCTTCAATGCGTCCTGCGTCATGTTGTGCTTCCATCCTGCCACGGAGCCATAGCCGCCCAGAAACACGCGCATATCCTCGCTTTCCGTTGCCTCGAACATGCGCTCCAGCACGGAATAGCATTTTAGAAAATCATAGCGGCTGGATTTGTAGTAGCATTCCCTCAGCTCTCGCCACAGCGAGGCCTGGAAAACAACAGTGCCGATGTGCATTGAACGCAAACGGGAGAATACCTCCTTCCACTGGCGGGACGAGGCATTCAGCATGGGCATCCCCTTGTAGTCCGCAGGATGCGCATAAATGAAACTGGCCTCAATATGGCACTTGGGCTTTGCGTCTATCTTGCCCAAGTCCTCCGCATTCGCATTGCAGAACTCCACCACACGGCGCATTTCAGCGGCCTCGTCAAAGCCCACTGGCGGCTCGAAATAGGGAATGCCGTCAATGTCGCCAACTGGGAAAATCACAGGGTCCTCCTCTGGCGGCGGATTAACTAGCCTGACATCCTCAAGCACCACGTTTGCATTCTCGGCGCGGAACACTTCAGGCTGCCAGCAGCCAGTGGCATTCTCCCACGCAAAAGTGGAGGCGGATATGCGCACTTCCCTGGCATAGCGCACAAAGAATGGATACGGCAGGCCAGAATAGGGCAAGTCGCTCCAGAGCGGATATGGATCGGGCACTTCCTTCACAAAGTCAGCGCCCATCTCACCTGAAAGCGTCATGTGCAGCCCGCTGAATGCAATGCTGCGTATCAACTGCTCCGCATCGCCGCCCAAATACGAGCCACGCGTGGCATTGGCAATGATGTTGCGGAAAAAGATGCGGTCCAGATAGCCCTGGATTGCCTTGTTCTGGCTCTTTTCAGTCTTGCAATACTGGAAATTGAAGGTCTGGAACGCATTTATCACCATGTTCTCGAATGTGACATCCGTGATTGCAGGGCCCTTGTAGATGTCAGTCCCGCGGCGGTCGTCATAGCTTATCGCCACCATCATGGAAATGCCGATCATCGTGTCATAGATGACGCAATTGCTGACAGTCACATTGCGTATGGCGCCATCGCCTTCATAGCCGATTCTTATGCCGTCCGATGTGGTGCTTATTCTGCAATCAGAGATGACGATGTTCTCGCACGCCTTGTCAAAGCCCAGTTCATGTATGTCGCTCTTCAGCGCGATGCCGTCATCGCCGCAGATGATGTCGCAGCCAGAAATGCGGGCATTGGAGCAGCAGTCCAGATCAATGCCGTCGTCATTTGGTCCACGCACATCCGCGTCTATGCGCACGTGTGAAATGTCAATGCGGTCGCAGCCCAGCAGCCAGACATTGTAGCATGGCGGGTCGGCTATGGTGATGTCCCGCAGCGCAATGTCCGTGGATTCACGGAAATGCACCAGGCCCTTTGGACGATGCAGCTGCGGCCAGTAGCGCTGTCCATACAGTGGATGCTCATAACCGTCATTCTTCGGCCAGAACACGTCATAGCCGCGCCCGTCAATGCGCCCGAAGCCAGTGATCGCCACATTGTGCACGCCAAAGCCGCCAATAAGATATTCCCGTGTGTTGGCGGAAGGTTCCTCGCACTTCACGCCCTTCTGCGGTATGGGCTGCAAAAGGCTGTGCAGCACTGCACCCGCCTCAAGATGCAGTTCCACATTGTCCCTCAAGCTGACTTTCTTCAATCCGTATGTGCCAGCGGGAACATTGACCCTACCGCCGCCCGCAGCCGCACATGCATCCACAGCCGCCTGGAACGCCCCTGCATTGTCCTTCTCAATGCTGGGCACAGCCCCATATTCAATAACACTGCAATTCACTAGTTTTCTCCTTTGAGCCAATTTCAAAACTTATCGTGCCAAGCCGCAAACTATCGAAGCCGCTGGCTTCAGCCAGCGAAAAAAGCTTGCCTTCCTACTCGTACCTAAGGCACTCAATTGGATTGAGGCGGGAGGCGCGGAACGCTGGATACAGGCCAAAGAATATGCCCACCAGCGCACTGAATGTGAAAGATATCACAATGGAGCTTTGGGTGGTCAATATGGGCCAGTGGTTTATGTTGCCTACTATGGTGGCGCCGCTTGCGCCAAGTACGACGCCAATCACGCCGCCAGCGCAGGACAACACTATCGATTCCAGCAGGAATTGCATCAATATGTCCATGGGCTTGGCACCTATTGCCATCCGCAGGCCAATCTCCTTTGTGCGCTCCGTCACGGAGACCAGCATGATGTTCATGATGCCAATGCCGCCCACAATCAGTGAAATTGAGGCCACCACACCCAGCAGCACCGTCATAAGCCTGGATATGCTGGTCACGCTCTCCACCACCTCAGTCATGTCCCTCACAGTGAAGTCGTTCTCCTTCCTGCC
>JAFZZD010000642.1 GCA_017615955.1 Victivallales bacterium | reverse complement strand
GCGGGCACTAGCCGCTTCGCGGCTTCCATGTACCAACCCACTTGGGGAACAAAGCGTTCCTTTAAGATCATTGCTTTTTTAGTGAATTTTAGCGAATTCGCTAAAAAGTGCAGTAATGAATACATCTTTGTTTTCCCCCTTGCAAACATGGTTTTCAGGGGCTATGTTAGAGGCGGAAGGTGGGTGGGGGAAGTATCCCAAACAATGTATGCGCGCGTGAAGAAGGGGGAGGAGGCAGAAGAACTGGTTCTGAGGGCAATGTCAATTGGCGAGGCATTACGAGAACAGTTCCATACGAGTAAGGTTTTTGAGACTGTCCTGCTTGAATTTCAATTCGTGGTTAAGTAAGTTATCCATTGAATTCCTCCTTTTGTGTGACGCGAAACGAAGAATCAAATTTTGATTTCAAAAAATAATCGTTTTTTTGATTATTTTATTTGGTCAAGTAGTTTTGGAATTACCTCTCAAGACAAAGAAAAAGAACATTTCATCATGACAAAAAGCAGATTCTCCATAAATGGCCTTAGCCTGCCGCAACGCATTCTCATTGGATTGGTAATTGGAACCATACTTGGCCTGGCCTTTCCGCAGGCGTCATGGATTGGCATCCTTGGCTCTTTGTTTGTTGGCGGACTTAAGGCGGTTGCTCCCCTGCTGGTGTTTTTGCTTGTCATCGCTTCCCTTGCCCGCAGTCAGGCTGGCTTTGACCGCCGTTTCGGCTTTGTGATATTCGAGTATATGTTGTCCACATTCCTTGCGGCAATAGTGGCCGTGGTGGCAAGTTTCCTGTTTCCTGTCAGCATTGCCCTGGATGTGAAACAGGCAGTGGAAAGTGCTGCGCCTGGCGGCCTCAGGGATATACTGGAGAAGCAACTGCTTGGAATGGTGGCAAATCCCATGCAGGCCATTGCCGAGGCCAATTACATCTCCATCTTGTTCTGGGCGATTCTCATTGGCGTCCTGGCGAAAAAGTTCGCTTCACCAGAAACCCACAGAATGTTGAACGACTTGTCTGGCATCATGGGGCAGGTGGTGGTCTGGATCATAAATTTTGCGCCCATCGGTATTCTGGGGCTTGTCTTCCATAGCGTCTCCACCAGCGGAATGGGAATCTTCCTCACATACGGAAAACTCCTGCTGGTGCTGGTAGGCTGCATGCTGGGAACGGGACTAGTCATCAATCCGCTCATAGTCTTCTTCTGCCTGCGCCGCAATCCCTATCCGCTTGTGCTGCGCTGTCTGCGTGAAAGCGGCTTCACTGCCTTTTTCACCCGGTCGTCCGCCGCCAACATACCCGTCAACATGCGTCTTTGCGAGCGTCTTGGACTGGACAAGGACTTCTACTCTGTTTCCATTCCGCTGGGCGCGACAATAAACATGGACGGCGCAGCCGTCACCATCACGGTAATGACGCTTGCCGCCGCAAATACCATGGGCATTGAAATGACCATTGGCAAGGCTCTGCTGCTGTCCGTTCTGGCATCGGTGGCGGCCTGCGGCGCCTCTGGCGTAGCTGGCGGTTCGCTGCTGCTCATTCCCATGGCGTGCTCCATATTTGGCATTCCTGCGGAGGCGGCCATGCAGGTGGTGGGCGTGGGCTTCATCATCGGCGTCGTACAGGATTCTCTGGAGACCGCCCTGAATTCCTCTGGCGACGCGATATTCACTGCCTGCGCGGAATATGTACATTGGCGCAAAATCGGCAAGAGTCTTCCCGTATTCCTTGGCGGAACCACGCCGACGGAAATCAAATGAGGTAATTGCAAGAACTTGACATAGGTGAAATATGAATAAACACTTTAATCCGCTCAAAGACGGCATCAGCCATGGGCGGCGGCTGGAGTTTTTCCATCATGAAAGCGTGACGGAATGGGGCGGAAGAGACCAGGTGGACGCCTTTGCGGTCATACATCCGCTGAAGCGCAAGCGCAGTCATGGCTTGTATGTTGTCCTTCATTCGGCTGGGCATGATCTGTATTCCTGCCTGGGGTGTACATTCGCGCCTGACAACCATGACATCTACCATACACCTGATGACATGTTCGGGTTGTATCTGGACTGCCGTGAAAATGCCGATGAGGATTTCTGGTGGGGCGGCATCAATGCAAAAGGGGAGGGCAAGCCTGAACGCAAGGCCGAAGTGCAGCCTGTGGAGAAAAGGGTTCTGGCCACCATTGAGTGGGTGAAAGGGCATTACCCCGTGGATGAGGAGCGTGTGTATCTCTGCGGCAATTCCATGGGGGGCAGCGGTGCCCTTGGAATTGGGATGTGCCTCGGCGATGTTTTCGCGGCAGTCAAGGTCAATGTGCCCGCAGGTGTGGAACATGCGATTGACCGTATGACCATGGCGGGGGAGGATATGCCTGATCCGCCTATATGCATTGACTATTCGGCGCAGAATGATGTATGGTCCGCAGGACATGACAAGTTCTACAGATACATGAGGGAGCATAGATATATGTTGTTTGGGTACTGGGGGAATTTCGGTCATGCCAACGCCAACAGCACCATACTGGCGAAGAACGACTTGGTTCATTCATTCGACTGGCTCTCCGTGCGCAGGAACCAGGCATATCCCGTATTCACCAATGCCGAGTGCGACGACCTGAATCCCTGGGAACATTCCGAAACGGCTGAAAAATCAGGCCAGGTCAATGCTTTCTTCCGCTGGAAGAATGTAAGCGACAGGAAGGACGCCTTTGCCATGAAGATTTTCATAGACGCGGACATCAAGACAGTTTTTCCCATTCCTGAACAGGCTGGCACCGATGTCACTATCAGGCGCTTGCAGCATTTCAAGCTCGCACCCAATCAACATGTCGCTTGGACTTTTGGGACGCAGAATGGCACCGCAATGGCTGATGAGCATGGAGTGCTGACTTTGCCGAAATTGATCATAACCCGCACGGAGAACGTATTGAGGTTGCATATTCAAAAAACTCCATTAGG
>JAFZZD010000641.1 GCA_017615955.1 Victivallales bacterium | reverse complement strand
GATGGAAATATGAAATATATTCCAATAGCGGGTTCATTGTATCCCATGGGGAGGCAGTACAGATTCCTCTGGAAATCCAACAGATTGGACTTCTCCGGCAGGAACTGCCACAGCTGCGAGCCGAAAATCCAGGAGGTGGTATGCACCAATGGAATATCCAGCCCATAGTATTTCTTGAAGAAAGGCGTCACCTGCGCCAGCGAGGCACGGCAGACGTCGGGTGTCATATTGCCGCCTTGCGGTATGTGCATCTGGGCATAGCTGTCCTCATCCACCGCATAAAGCCGCCGCCATTCACGCAGGTCAAGACGAATGATGCGGTTCAAGGCATAGCCCCTGGGACTCATAGGTGTTCCGAATGCCACCTTGCCATCGTCCTGGTAAACACTGGTCCAATAGGGCATGTTCTCTGGTGGATTGGCGGAAAGCGTCTCGCCCTGGTATGTAAACCTGGTTCCATCCGGGGGAAATGCCACGCTCTCCTTTGTCCTGTCATTGCGGTAGATGTAGCATTTGTAGTAGAAATCCCTACGCACCCAGAACTCAAAGCGTCCCAGCCTCACGTAGGGTTCATCCCGATAGTATGTGAGCCAGCTGATGTGGCCAGACGTAAGCCCCACATAGCCAAAGTCCCTCTTGCAGAGGTAGGTCATCTGCTCATTGACTTTTTTAAGGGTGTCTCTGGTGATCTGGTCTGGAATGCCTCGCTGGCGATGCTGCTCAATGACGGCGTCCGCAATGGCAAACACAGGCAACAAGTAGAAAATATGACGTTCCTCGCCCAGGCTGACGGGCTGCGGCCAGCCGCTCACGCCCTTCTTTGCGCTGCGTTCAGGCCCCTTCTGGCGATAGTAGATGTTCCAGAGCAAATGAAGCAATGGCGCGTCCTTCTTGACCTTTTCAATAAGGCACTCCACCTGCCCTTCCAGTTCCCTTGGCACACTGCAATAGTCAAATGCACGACGCCACACATCGTCCTTCAGAAAGAAAATGCCCTCGGCGGGGAATGCTTCCTCGCTTTCCTTCCAGAGATAATCCAAATCTTTTAGTTTCTCGGGTTCGCCGCCCGCGTATCTGATGATGTCAGCAATGTCCATAATTCTGCTAAATCAAAGTAAGTCTTGACTGGAATGTCATTTCATCGTGGCTTACAGGATGCCTGATTGTAAGGCAGTAGTGCTGCAAGGCAATTGCGCCATTGTCGCTGAACTGGGAATGGGCGCCATAATGCCTGTCCCCAGCAATGGGATGCCCAATATGCGCCATTTGCGCACGTATCTGGTGATAGCGTCCGCTGCCAAGCAGCACCTTCAGCAGTGCAAAACCGCCCGTTTCCTTCAGCACCCAGTATTCCAGATGCGCCTCTACTGCGTTTGGCGTGCCTCCTTCCACGATACGCGCCTTGTGCTCGTCGTGAATGATGAAATTCCGCAATATCGTATGGCGATTTTTGGGGCAGCCTTCCACCAGCACACGGTATTCCTTGCGGCAGGCACCTTCCCTGATAGCCTGGTTCAGGCGGGACAATGCCTTGCTGGTACGCGCGAAAAGCACCACCCCGCAGGCTGCCGCATCTATGCGATGAACCGCCTCCAGGAATATGTTGCCCGTCTTGCCTGTCTGCTGCCGTATCCATTCCTTGCCCTGGCTTTCCAGCGAATCCCGAGCCGTGCCT
>JAFZZD010000640.1 GCA_017615955.1 Victivallales bacterium | reverse complement strand
CATGGGTTCTGGAGCCTTTTGTGGCGCATCGGTGTGGGAGAATTTCTCCAGCAATTCCTTATCCACAGAGGGCTTCTCCTCTGCAGGCGCCTGTTCGGGTTCTTCCTGATGCTCCCTTCTGCGCAATGCATCCAGCACCTGCTGGCCTGGATCAGCAAGATAATCCGGGATTTCGCCGCCAGACTGTGCGCCTGCGCTGGCAACGCTCTGCTCACGCGCCTTGCGCACCACATCCAGGAAATAGTCCTCCAGGTCCTTGACAGGATGGTCCGCCTCGATGTCGTCCAGCTTCACACCCTTTGCAGCAAGGAATGCCTTGAGTTCATCAAGTGTCTGCTGACTGAGGCTTGGACACACGATGCGCGTCTTGTCCTCCTCCTGCAATATGTCCGAAATCTTGCCATTGACACGGATCTTGCCGCCGTAGAGCAGCATCATGTCATCGCATACATCCTGCACATCCGCCAGCAAGTGGCTGCACAGGATGACAGTCTTGCCACGGCTTGCCAGTATGCGTATGACATCCTTGACTTCGCGGCATCCGATCGGGTCAAGACCGCTGGTTGGTTCATCCAAGATCACCAGGTCGGGGTCGTTCACCAGTGCCTGCGCCAGACCAATTCGCCGTGCCATGCCTTTGGAGAATTCGCCAACAGGCCTGTTGTATGCGTGTGCAAGACCCACCATTTCCAGCAACTGGCGGGAGCGCTCCTTGCGCATTGCCTCATCCTGGCCGAAAAGTGCGCCAAAGAAGTCCAGCGTCTCGTATGCGGTCAGGTACTTGTAAAGATAGGTTTCCTCGGGAAGATAGCCGATTCGTGACTTGATATCCACATTCTGCGGATCCTTGCCGAATACCGTCACAGAGCCGCGGGTGGGATAAAGCAGGCCAAGGATCATCTTAATGGTGGTGGACTTTCCCGAGCCGTTCGGCCCAAGGAAGCCGAATACCTGCCCCTGGCGCACCTCAAAGTCGATTCCATTCACAGCCTGTGCCTTGGGACGCCCCCAGAAGTCCTTGAAGATTTTGGTAAGTCCCTTTGCCTCTACAACGATGTTGCTGTTAGTTTCTGGCATGGTGTTTTTCCTTATTTGTTGCCTTTGTCAGTGTCAAAAGACTGAATTGCCTCGCCAGAGCGCACCAGGCGGGCACTGTTGAATATCACGAAAAGCGAACTGATGCTGTGCAGCAGCGCAGCGCCAACTGGGGTGATGTGCCCCAATGTGGCGAAATACACGCCTACCACAATGAAGCCAAGACCAATTGCCAGGTTCTGGTTCATCAGCACACGGGTTCTGCGGGCCAGGCCGATTAGGAAAGGTATGCGGCGCAAGTCATTGTTCATCAGTGCGACAGAAGCGCTTTGCACTGCAATGTCGCTACCGAAAGCACCCATGGCGATACCGATGTCACCAGCCGCAAGAGCAGGCGCGTCATTCACACCATCGCCCACCACTGCAACTAGATAGCCATTCGCTTTCAAGTTGCGGACATATTCCTCCTTGCCTTCAGGCAGGCAGCCCGACTTGACCTCGGTAATGCCGATCTGCGAGGCAACCGCCTGCGCAACCCTTTCATTGTCACCAGTCACCATGCAGCACTGGTTCACATCCAGTTCCTTCAGCATGGAGATTGCCTCCTGCGAAACAGGGCGAATTGCATCGCGCAATCCAATCCAGCCCAGCAATTTGCCGCCTTTGGCGACACATACCACGCTAAGGCCTTCGTTCTCGCCCTCGGCTGGTGCCTGGTTCAAGCACTTGAAGTCCACTCCGGCACCTTCAATCCAGGATGCACGCCCCACCATGACCGCCTGCCCGTCAAACATTGCCATGACACCTTTGCCAGGCACTTCCTCGTACTTTTCAGGAGCACGGCATTCAACGCCAGCCTTTGCGGCCAGCGCCTTCATCGCCTCTGCCGCAGGGTGGTTGCTGTGGTGCTCCGCGCTGGTGGCGATCAGCAGCAGCTCCGCCAATTCCACGCCTTCCGCCGGCACCAGACTCGCCACCTCCAGCTTGCCTTCTGTCAGCGTACCGGTCTTGTCGAACACAATGGCGCGTATCTTGGCGGCCAATTCGATGTGTGACACGTCCTTGATGAGGATGCCCAGGCGGGAAGCCGCCGCAATAGCCGCTATGACCGCGCTAGGCGTGGCTATGACCAAAGCAGCAGGAACGGACATCACCAGCACCGCGATGACGCGGTCGATCTTCTCGGTGATGAACCAGGCAAGACCCGCTATCATGAGAATGGTTGGCGTGTAGTAGCCCACGTAGTTGTCAATCATGCGCATGATTGGCGTCTTGGAGCGCTCCGCGTCGGCAATCAGGTTGCGCACCTTGCCTAATGTGGTGTCCTTTCCAATACGTGTGACCTTGAAATCGACCAGTCCTGTCAGGTTCTGGGTTCCAGCATAGACCTCTACTCCCTCGCCCTTGTCGGCTGGCAGTGATTCACCAGTGATGGACGACTGGTTGACAGTGGTGGTGCCCTTGATGATGACACCGTCCGCAGGGAAGTTTTCACCAGGTCTCACGCGGCAGAGGTCTCCTGTCTTAAGGTCATTGAATGCATCAACTTCCTGTTCCTTGCCGCTGGCATCCAGACGCCTGGCCATTCGGGGCGTCAGTCTGACAACGGCCTCGATGGCAGCCTCGGCGCCGATAGCCGTGCGTTTTTCAATGGTGATTGTGATGAGCATGAAGAATGCCACTGCTCCAGCCGTCCTGTACTCGCCGCTGGCAAATGCGGCCAGCAGTGCCAGGCCCACCAGCTCGTTCATGTGGATTTTGCCTTTGATCAGGTCGCAGATTGCCTCCCAGAATATGGGCAGACTCAAGATCAGTGCCCCGATGAAGGCGCTGAACTCGCTGGCCACGGGGTCGATTGTCTTGCCAAAGAGCACCCTGGCCAGATATGAGTTCAAGACAAGTATGCCGCCCAGCAATGCCACTGCCAGACGTATGATTTCGGGCTTCATCGCATTGGACGACTGTCCCTTCTTCCCTGTGTCGGCGCCTTGTACGCCGTCTTGTATTTCAAGTGGTGCAGACATTGTATGCAGTCCCGTTGTTTCTGGTTAATTACTGGGCCACTGGCGCTGGGGCCGGTGCCTTCTTCTCCTCTGGGTTCAAGCCAATGTGAAGGCGCATTTCCTGAGTTGCGTTCTCATCGGTCTTGTGCACCACGAACTTGTTGGGAGTGCGCTTGAGCATGTCCTTCAGCGCATCCATGTAAAGTGTGGTGAGCATGGTGTCTGGATTCTTCTGCCAACCTTCCAGAACTGTGGTGAAATATGCGCTGTCCGCCTTGACGGATTCCACCAGGCGGGTCTTGTAGCTCCTTGCCTCGTCCGCAATGCGATAGGCCTGCCCCTGGGCCGCAAGTTCCACGCTTTCGGCATAGCTGCGGGCCTTGAGCATTTCGGCACGCCCGGTCTCGGCTGCCTCGTTCACCTTGTGGAACGCGCTCTGCACGGCCATTGGAGGCTTGATGTCCACCAGATTCACGCTTTGCACCTGCACGCCCAGGCCGACCTCGTCCAGCAGTTTGGTAAGGCGTTCCTGCACCTTGTCCTTGATGTTCTCGATCTTGCCGTCCTTGAGTGTACGCGTTGTGCGGAGAAGGTCCTCCACCTTCCAGGTACCAACTTCCATGATGACCGCATTGGAGAGAAGGTTGCGGATGATCGCCTCCGTTCCACGTGAGGCGTTCTTGTCCTTCTTGACCCTGTCGCTGTCGCTGTCATCAAAGAATTCCAGATAGTATTTTTCGGAGTTGACCACCCTGTAGTTCACGTCCCAGCGCGAGTGAAGGATATTGGTGTCACCAGTGAGCATATACCCGTCCATACCAGGGCGCAGGAAATTGTTTTCAGGTGCCTGTCCCGCCATGTTTGGATTCACCCATGGCTCGAATACCATGTCAGTCGAGACTGTAACGGATTTTTGTGCAGGGATTTCCTTCACCCAGTCGATTGGGGAAGGCCATGCCCAATACCAGCGTCCCGAAGTGAGAACGGGCGTCTCACCCTTTTCCGGGTCAATAACGCGCCTCTGGAGTTTTCCGAAACGGAACAGCATCGCCTCGTTCTGGTCATCCACGCGGAACATTCCCGAAAATATCAGATAAACGAATATCAGGATAATCAGAACACGCAGGCCTTGGAACAGAATGCGCAGCATCCTGACAAGGGACTGCATACCCGCGCTCTGGGGTACCCCGCCTTGTGTGTTTTCTATGTTGTCTTGCATTGCTGACCTCCCTGGGCTTATTTGCCGCTGGCCTTGGGCTTGGATGAAAAGTCCGCCGCGCCAGGCTTCAGCAGGTTGAATGGCGGTGTGTCAGTGTCAAGTATGAGCGTGTCCTTCTCGCTGATGCTGCCTTTCAATGCCTCCAGGTTGCGCAGGAACAATGCCAGTTCCGGGTTCTTCTGGAACACGGCATAGTGTGTCGCGGCTATGCGGTCGCCTTCGCCGCGGATGCGTTTCGCCTCGGCCTCAGCCTGCGCCAGTGTCTCGCTTGCCTTGCGATCAGCCTCTGAACGTATTCTCTGAGCCTCGCTCTTGCCCTCGGCCATCAGGCGCTCGGAATGGTTCTCACGCTCGGCCCGCATGCGGTCAAACACCTTGGTAGAGACCATTTCCGGGAATTCCAGCTGGCGGAAACCCACCTTGGTGACCTCGATGCCGAAGTCCTCCATTGTCTTCTTGCTGATGTCGTCCAGCATGGCTTTTTCGATTTCAGCCATCTTGCTCTGGCTGGTCTCGGTATTCACCAGTTCGGAGAAGTTGTGCATTGGTATTATGCTGTTGCGGCTGTCCCTGACTGCGGCGTCCAGCTTTTCCTCCACTTCCTCGGTGGATTTCAGGCGCTTCAGGAAGATGCCGGGGTCGCCGACGCGCCACAGCACGTATGTGGAGACCACGATCTGATACTGGTCATGGGTGGTGAGCTGCTCCAGATGCCCCTTGGTCAGTTCATAGCACTGGAGACGCTTGTCATGGCGCCACACCTGGTCAACGAAAGGCCACTTGAAATGCAGTCCAGGTGAATATGTGATGATGTCGCCATTGGCATTGGTCTTCGCCTTGCCGAAGGTCTTGATTACGGCGTATTCAGTTTCCTTGACCTGGAATGTCATCAACGCAATCAGGAAAATCACCAGGACCGCGCAGGCCAGCGCAACTATTGGCCAATGGTGCTTGATGCCGTTGCCTTTGATTTCTTCGCTCATTTTCTCAATCTCCATGAATATGTTAAGTTAATTTATTGAATCCCAAGTTTATTCGGTCTTTTCCTCTTCGCCCAAGTTCAGGTCCAGAAGGCTGGCATTCATCTTCTTCTCAAGATTCAGTTCCAGAACCTCCTTTGCATTTGCTGTTGCAAGGATATACTTGCGGGCACTTGAACTGCCGCTTAAAAGTTCAAGATAGCTGTTCAACTTGAAAAGGCTTGGGGAGGCATTGTAGCTCATAAGCTGGCTTTCAAAGCGCTGCGCCTCCGCCTGGGAGACCTGCACCTTCTCCTGCTTGTAGGCCTCGGCCTTGTGTATAAGTTCAGCCTTCACGCCCTGCACTGCAGGTTCGCTGCCCGCTGCGTATGCCTCGGCCTTGAGTATCTCCTCTGCCTTGGCCTCGCGGGAAGCCACCACCTGGTCATACGCACTGCCCACGCTCACCGGCGGATGCAGGCCAGCCAGGCTCACAAACACGATTTCCACGCCAAGGTTCACATCCGTGGCAGCCTTCTGTATGCGCTTGCGCAGCTCCTCGCCCGCTTCATGGCGCTTGTTGCCCAGCAGGTCAGTGAAGTCCGCCGATGCCATGTACAGCAGAAATTCACGGGTGGCTATGTTCTTGAGTGTCTTGCCAGGATCGTTGTGGTTGTAGGAATTGGCATACATGTCCTTGACTTTGTAGTACAGAGGCACATGGGCAGAAAGGAGACCAATGCTCAACGGGGGAGCACCATTGCCGTCACTGGTAACACGCTGCTGCTCCACCTGGCGCATAGCCACGATGAAGGCGGGTTCCTTTTCGCCAGAATGCGCCGTGCTCCACAGCACCACACGCTCATCGTGCTCCTTCTCCTTTTTCTTGTCTCTCTTGGGCTGGGCGTGGCCGTGCCCGTCATCCTCTGGTTCCTCCTCTTCCTCGTGATGCTCCTCCTCGTCATGCCCGCCAATCACGATGGTCTGGACATGCTCCACGGGGAAGCGCTGCATGCGCTCAAACGGCGCCGGCAGCTTGAAATAGAGGCCAGGCGGCAGGGGTTCCTTTGAAACCACCTCGCCAAAACGCTCCTTGATGCCGTTCTCCTCGGTGCTGACAACCACCACGCAGGTCTGCAGCCAAAGGGCAATCGCCATGATCACCAGCAACGGCACCACAGTGCGTTCCAGGAAACGGTAGAACCATGCTTCGGACACCTGGAAGCCGAACTGATAGTCCAGCGAGGCGGCCACATTGCGCGCCACGCCGCCAGGCTCAGTGAACAGCGCAAGTATGCGGCTTTCAGGCAAGGGGCGTTCAGCTTCGCCAGGCATTCTTGGACGGTAGAATTCAATGACAAAACTGAATACCAATTCAATTGCGAGAATGAACAGAATTACCATTGCGATGCGGGCGACCGTGATGTCCGCAGTATCCACTGCCTTGCCGAAGAACTCCAGGAAAAGCGCAATACCTGCCGCCAGGAAAAGGAAGCCAGTGAAAAACAGCCATGCGCCGGAAGGACGCAGCCAGCGGCACCCTGGTTCGCGGCTTGCGCCCACGAAAAAGCTGCCTGCGATCAACACGCCAATGCAGCAGCAGACGCCCAATATGGCCAGCGGCATTGGGTTGGCAGCCTGCGCAAATGCCTCTGCACGCCCCCAGTTGCGCCAGGTGACAAGGCAGAACAGGCACTCTATTATGCCAAGCAGCACGGTGATTGTTGGCACGGCGTATTTCACAAATTGATTGTTGGCCCTTGTGGCGAGCCTCACCGCCTCGTCCGCATCGCTGAACAATTCGGAATTGCCATGCTCCCTGCGGTATTCCGCCACGCCCTGCTCCTCCAAAGCCTGGTTGCGGGCAAACGAACAGCGCCAGGCACCCAGCAAGCCAAACAAGATCACATTGGCTGCGGCCACCAAAGCAGGTATCATCGCCGAGCAGTTGCCTCCGTTCATTATAACCACGCCGATTATAAACAGCACGGCGCCAACAGCCGCAATTCCCCAGCACAGGTTGCGGGGGCGAGTACTTGTGTCACCACTCATTGTCATTCTTCTCCGTATATGTTAATTGCACATAATCGCCAAAACAGGCGTATTATATATTCAATCGGGCTTTTTTCAACAAGGAAAAAGCATTTTTGCGATTTTAAGAGGTAATGGGTCAGCGAT
>JAFZZD010000639.1 GCA_017615955.1 Victivallales bacterium | reverse complement strand
TAATATAAATGAAATTAAATATGAACACATATTTAATTTTGCCTCCATTGCGCCTGGCTGCTTTTCCTCTGGCAAAGACATCACGGTGCTCTGCAACCTGGCAGCCAGGACAATTGTCTTGAGATTGGGGATCTGAACATGAAAGCGTTTTCCCAAATGCAGCAGGACTGCCTTGAGTATGCCGGACGTCAAAAGATCATGGGCCTCAAGCTGCACAAGCGTGGCATTGCAGAGTTCCTCGCTGAATGAAAGAAGACGCACCAGATTATTGTCCTCATCCCATTTTGCGACGGCCTCCTCATTTTCCTCCTTGCAAGAGACAGCCTCCTGCTCATGATTCCATCTTTCCCAAAGGAAATACTCCAGTTCAGGGATTTGCTCCTCCACTGGAAAAGCATAATCCTTTCGCAAGAGGAAAATCCACTCGTACATCCTGCGGTTAAGCAGAGTGCGCCGCACATACTTCAGCGTTGTCTCCTGATGCCTGGACAAGTCTATTTCCAGGCGCAGCAAGCCCAGGTCGCCATCGTCAATTGCCTTGACAAGGCTGGGCTTCAATGCACGGACTGGGTATTTCACATTCTTCCATTCTTTGGAATAATACCATTCCGAACGCTTCTCCAGTGGAGGAAAGGAGGCGAATGAATGCCAACTCCACAACTTGTAAGGCTGCGCAATGCAGACACTATTTTCAATCTTGCAATAATCCTTGCGGGAATACCATGAACTGCGCACTTTCAAGCCAGGCGCAATCTGATGCTTCTTGTCATACTCCAATGCAAGCAGCAGATTGTAGAATACAAAACACCATGAGGTGTACCGCGCATCACCGTTCTGGAAACGCTTCTCCTGCAAACCATAGTGCTCCAGGAAGAAGTTCCATGCATTGCCTTGTTCAATGGCCTCAATGGTCTGGAAATAGACGGCATGGAAATCATAGCTAAACTTATGATCTTGCCTGTCCGGCAATGCAAGCAAGGTCTTGATTGCATCCCATATATGCGTCTTGTCCACAGAATACCAGGGATATGCCACATTGTCCTTAATATTCATTTTTCTCATTCCTCTATTTGAATCACGTCGCCCCATTCACAGGGCTTTTGCCCGCCAGGCGTCAGAACCCAGATGACAGGATAGCCTGGCGCCTTGTCAGGCGCTTCGCCATAGCCGTCCGTAAAGAAGAGCATCACACGCGGGATGATGCGCTTTTCCTCGATGTATTTGAACACGGGGACAAAGTCGGTGCCGCCACCGCCTTTCGCACGCAGGCTCTTCGGCGCACGGCTGTTTTCCGTGTACTCCTGGACATCGGTGATTTTCGCGTCGCATTGGATGACCGTAAGGTGGAACTTGCCAAACTGACGCATGATCTTCAGCGCATCGCCGAAGAACTTGTCGATGTAGTTCTGCGTCGAACCCGATGTGTCTATTGCAAGCACCGCCTCCAGCGCGGCATTGCTGCGGCTGGGCAGGTACATCTTCTGCCACACGAAGCGCTTCGCTGGAGGCAGCCACTGCATGTCGCCGCCTGAATGCAGCGTCAGATAGCGGCGCAGCTTCTGCATGTAGTCTATCTTCGATTCTCGGAACTGCTGGACAATCTCGGCAATGTCACCAGGCAGAAGGCCGTGCATCATCTCGTAGTTCTGGGCAGTCTCCAGGATGCGCTGGCGCCAGACCTCACGCATCATGGGGTCGCAGGTCGTATCCACTGCGGCATCCACCTCGCCCGCTTCCTGCGCATCCGCGCCGTTAGAGGTTCCGCCAGTGCCAGCATCGGCATCCTGTTCATCCTTGCCCTGCTCACCAGTGGCAGAGCCATCCCACGTGCCGTCCTGTTGCTCGCCATTCTCCCCGCCAGAGGCATTTTCATTGCCTGACGAGGCACCAGCCCCCTGCGAGTAATCCACCTGCCCTTCCCCGCCGTCTTCGCAGGGAATGCAAACGGCACAAGCCTCCTTCTGCTTTTTCTCCTGCGCCTGCCCAGGCAATTCAGGCAGGTTGATGCGCCCCGCCAGGTAAAGATGCACATCGGCATCCTCGCTGCGGGGCGCAGTGTTCTCTGGCAATTCCTTGAAAATGTCCTCCACGGTCTTATGCTTAGGGAACAGGTCCGCATAGTCTGGCTTTACAGCCATCGCCACCTTCTCAGCCTTCAGAAGCGTATAGACCTCCAGGTCGCTGGCCGCGTCGAAGCGACGGGCATCCAGATCGCCCCGCCTGAAGGAGTGGCAGAGCGCGGCTGTCCAGATGGTATGGGCAATGATGGCGGCACGCGTCACCATAGGCAGCTGGCATATCCATTCAGGGCGAATGTAGATGACCTTGCCATTGGTGGCAATGGTGCGTATTCTGGAATCCACCACAGGCACAAAGTCAATCTGCAAGCCAAGATGCCCAACAAACGGATAGTGCAGAACCAGCTGTCCCCGTGCGTTTTCGCAGAGTTCCAATGCCTTCTGGCGGGACTTCTCGCTGTCCTTCGCGTTCCAGTTTGTCAGCCTTTGCTTCATCAGCTTGCCCTCCCGCGCAATGCCTTGCCATGCTTCTTGAGCCATTCCGCATATTTCTTGTGCCTGACAAGCAGCATGTTGCTCTCCGCGCCATTTGGATTTGAGTTCATGGCATCCAGCATGCTCATGGCCGCGAAGTCGCTGGGCATCTCAATGGAGATGCGGAAGAAGCCGTTAAGCCGCTCTTCCTGGGTACCCTTGTCCTTGTCCCACAGCACCTTGCAGAGCGCCGTGCAGAATGCGTAGCGCTTGCCCTGGTCCTTTGGAATGGAGATTTCCGCCTTGGGGTCCAGCATCATCTCCACCACACGCCGCATTTCATCGTAGATGTGGTAGAAGCTGAGCAGCTCCAGACCAGTTGCATTGCCCAGCAGCCCGCAGAGGAACGGCGTCAGTATGGCGTCATCCTTTCCTTCAAGGCGATGGAGCATCACAGAGGCACGCTCCCAGCTGCGGGGCGTTGGGAAGCCACGCTCCAGGTTCTGTGTGTCCTCGTTCATATCAGCCAGCAGCTGGGGCTTGAACTGCAAGAGACCCACCACGGCGCCGTGCACGTCATTCTTCACAGCCCATTCATGCCAGCTCTGCACATCGTATGCCAGCTCCACGTGCAGGAAGCGGTTCGCCAATGCGGAACTCATGGCAACGGCGCTGGCTCCGTCCTCAATGCGGTTGCCGGCGGCGACAATCAGCCATCCGTCAGGCAGGCGGTAGTCCTCCCCCAGACGACGGTCCAGTATCAGCTCGTATGCGGCGGTCTGTATGGTGCGGTCGCAGGCGGACAGTTCGTCCAGGAAAAGTATGCCGCGGCTTTTCTGGTCACGGGGATAAGTGGAGGAAATCTTCCAGTGCACACCATCCTGCTCCGGGACAGGCAGACCCTTGATGTCGATGGCCTCCATCTGCGCCAGGCGCAGGTCGATGAAGCCGCATCCATGAGCCTCCGCCACGCTCCTGACAATGGCGCTCTTGCCCACTCCTGGAGGCCCCCACACCATGATTGCGGGAAGACGCTCATCGGGATTGTCCCAGCGTGTCTCAAGTGAGAATGAAATAATTTCGTTCAGTTGCTTCGCAGTAATACGATTGCAGGTGTCAAGGTTCATTAGTGCTCCTTATGTTCTGTAGTGATTCTACTAATAATACGCAATGAACGAATGAAACATTACACGGCATTCATTTTTTTATGGCTCTATCGTAGCCGCTGGCTTCAGCCAGCGGAAAAGACTTGCAGTGCCAATAGTTTTGCAATTACCTCCACAGATATCCCATAACTTTTACGGAGGGGCTAAAAGACTAAATTTCTTGGTTTTCGTCCCTTCGTAAAAGTGTCTTTTGCATAAAGCCATGCAGGTCCGCCAGAGTGAAACCATCATTGTTTCGCGTGTTCTTCACACCCATTTTCTGCAGCAGTTTCCTGATGGAGCACGTTTCCGGATCGTCTCCAAACGGGTCTCTCAAGAAGGTGTAGTGCAGTGCGGTGTTGCCGTATTGGTCCATCTCCTTGCAGACATAGTCATAGTATGGGTCGATGCCTGGAAGCAACTGGCAAACGATGGAATACGGCGCATATACGCAAAGTACCAGGACTTTTCTGAATGATGTCATTTCAGAAAGCACCAGTTCCCTGTCCAGCTGCACCAGATATTCCAGGCGTTTGAAGTCCTTGTATTTCAGGCATCCATCAAGAACCCGACTGAACTGATGTGGGGAACTTTCAACTTCAATGACCATCCTTCTGAGGTCATCCTTGGTATATTTGCCAGGCTTCCCCGCATTCCACACATCCAGAAAATCCAGCCTGGCAAGTTTCGCAAGCGAGTTAAGGCGCGTGTAGTCCATGACTGGGAGTATGCCGTCTTCACCCAGATGCCTGAACAAAAGCCTCCATTCCTGGACGCCGAAATCACGCCAGGGACAATCCTTGCGGAACAAGTTGTTTGCATACAGGCCGCTGTCAACCCAGAAGTATGCCGAGAGGTTCTCCAGTTTTCCACGACATTCCTGGCTGTACCATTCAGGATGAAGGCTGATCAGGTATCCGTAGTCGTAGTCATCCAGCTGCGCCAGATTGCAATCCTGGGCATATTCTTGATGCCTCTCCAGAATGCCCCTCCAGGTATAGCTGCTCAATTTGTCCTTGTCAATGCTGTTCCATACATCGGGGGTGACAGCAATCCTGTCCAGAAGCACCTGCAATGGAATGCGGTCCGCAGGGCACTGTTCGAAAAAGTCAGGTCTGGCATTCAGCAGCTCCTCCCATTCATTCTCGTCAAGACACTCCTCGAAATCCAGCTTTTCAGCGAATTCAGGATGCGCGATCATAAGGCGCAGCACTTGCT
>JAFZZD010000638.1 GCA_017615955.1 Victivallales bacterium | reverse complement strand
CGCCAACCGTACAGGTGGAAAATTTTGTATTTGTGTTATACGCCCATGAAAAGCCCTGTATATTATGTTCTAATTACAGATTCCATCATTTTCAAGGAGATTCCAAACTATGTCCAGTACCGCCTTTATCCTTATATTGTTGTCCGTGGTGCTGCATGTAGGCTGGAATTTCCTGTGCAAGGCCAACAAGCACCCTACCCTTGCGTTCTATTTCGTCGCCAACCTGCTGGCTGCAATACTCCTGATCCCATTTCTCTTTGTAGCAAAGCTCACCTGGTCGCAACTGGACTGGCGCTTCTGGCTGGCCGTGTTCTTCAGCGACTTCTTCGAGGCAATATATTCAATCGGACTGTTCAAGGCCTACGGCAAAAACGACATATCCCTGGTATATCCCATGGCACGCGCCCTGCCAGTGCTGATGATTCCCGTGGTGACGCTGACCTTCGGCCTGGGCAGCATGCCCAATGCCACCGCGCTGGCGGGCATCGCCATCGTCGCAGCAGGATGCATCATCATGCCACAGAACAAAATATCCGACCTTAACGGGCGCATGCTGTTCTCCGCCGCAATGCTGCCCATTCTCACCGCAGCCATTGGCACTACGGGCTATACCATAATGGACAAGATCGCCACAGCCAAGGCACTTGCCATCAGCGCCTCCCCGCGCATCGTAACCCTGGGCGCATACCTTTGCATCATACAGTTCGGCATCGCGCTCTTCATTCTCATTTATATGCTGGCTGCCAGCAATGAGAGATGGCAGGACATACAGGAAAATCTGCGTACGCCAGAGGCATATCTCTGCGGGATATTCTCGTTTTCGGCATACTTCCTGGTGCTGGGTGCCATGGGCTTTGTCACCAATGTCAGCTACCTTCAGGCCTTCCGCCAGATGAGCCTGCCGCTAGGCGTGTTCGCCGGCGTGTGGCTACTGAAGGAAAGCCTCACAACACCCAAAATCATCGGCACAATCATGGTGGTAATCGGGCTGATACTTACGGTAATCTAGTGTGGGTGCCGATTGAGATGTGGGCGCCGAGGCGGCGCCCACTCAAGTTGCCCTAGCGGAAACACGCACATAGAATTATTGTATTGCTCTTGGCGCAATTTACGCCAAGGCAACCTGAATGGGCGCCGCCTCGGCGCCCACATAAACAAAGAGGAGAAATCAACATGTTCAAATTCGGTTTTTCAAAGGAAGACATCACACCCTGCTATGGCATCGGCCTCTGCGGCTACCTCAACCCACGCTTCAACCGCGGCGCATACGACCGCCTTGCCCTGAAGGCAGTGGTGTTCCAGGACGGGGACGGCATCGCCGCATTGGTGGAATATGACATCTGCCTGCTGCCAGGCTCCCTCTGCCGCAAAATCGAGGCTGCCGTGGTGGAAGCGCTGCCGCAACTGGCTGGCAAGACCATCTACGCAGCCACCCATACCCACACTGGCCCCTACACTTCCGCCATCTTCAGCGACAACTGCACAGACCAGGCCTACATCGACGAGCTGATACAAAAGACTGTCATCGCCCTGCGCAACGCGGTACGCGGCCTGGCACCGGCGGAACTGTTAGCCACCACCACGGTCTGCAGCACCCTGTCATTCAACCGCCGCTACCGCATGAAGAATGGCAAGACCCTCACCAATCCAGGCAAACTGAATCCCGACGTGCTTGAACCAGAAGGCAGCACCGACCCGCTCATTCCCATCCTGGCGCTGAAGCAGGAAGGCGAAATACGCCTGCTGATTGTCAACATCTCCAACCATGCGGACACCATTGGCGGCGACTATGTCTCCGCAGACTGGCCAGGACGCATGGAAAAGGAAATCCAGTACCAGCTGGGCGTGGACATTCCAGTCATCTCCATCACCGCGCCACAAGGCAACATCAACCACTTCAACATCGCCACTGACGCGGACCAGACCAACTACGCCGAGGCATGCCGAATCGGCAAGGGCTACGCCGCCGCCATCCTCTCCGCGCTATACCAGCTCAGAAAAGTGGAATTCGAAGGCATCTCCACAGAGAACATCACCATCGAGGCACCGTACATGACGGTCACCGACGAGGAATACGCCGAGGCCTGCAAAATCTACGAAAAGTACAAGGACGCCACCATGGAGCCTGGCCGCGACTTCACCAGCGAGGACATCGCCAAGGGCACTCCATACGCCCAGAAATACTTCGCCAAGGCACTTATGGACTGCAGGGAAAAGACATCCAGGGAGCCACGTTTCGAGCAGATGGCCTCCATTAAATTCGGCGACAAGCTGGCAATGGTTACGCTCCCCTGCGAGCCATTCGTGGAAATCGGCCAGGCCATACGCAAAGGGTCCCGCTTCCCGCTGACCATTTTGGTTGCACTGGGCATGGGCGAAATCGGCTATGTTGGTCTGCCAAACAACTACGGCAACGGCGGCTACGAAACCCTGCCATCCGCAGGAAAGGCCTCCCAGTTCCTGGGCGAACAGCTCATCAAGAACGCCCTTTCAATACTGTAATCTAATGTGGGTG
>JAFZZD010000637.1 GCA_017615955.1 Victivallales bacterium | reverse complement strand
ATAACAGATTTTTGAAGCATAACCAGAAAAAGCGAGGCAGGGAAATGGAACTTACAGCAATCAAGCCAGGCATGAAAAATGAAACAGAAGAAATGGTCACAGAGGACAAGACAGCAATGGTTATGGGCAGCGGCAGCCTGCCTGTCTACGCCACCCCTGCCATGTGCTGCCTGATGGAAAAGGCGGCGGCAGAACTGGCTGAAAAGCTGCTGCCGGAGGACTGGACCACTGTGGGGGGCTCCCTGGCCATCCAGCACAAGGCTCCCACGCCAGTGGGCAACAAGGTCAGGGCCGAGGCGGAGGTGCTGGAAGTGGCAGGCCGCCGGATTGCCTACAAAGTTACGGCTTATGACGAGGCGGGCTTGATTGGCGAGGGCAGCCATGAGCGTTTTGCTGTGGGCAGGGAAAAATTCATGGAGAAGGCTGCCCAGCGCCGCTGAACATTGACGGCAGGGCAGGTAAATGTTAGAATGTAAAAGTTAGAAATAAAAAAGGAGCGGTGTTCTTTTATGTCAGGACATTCTAAATGGGCCAACATCAAGCGGAAGAAGGGCGCAAATGACGCTATCCGCGGCAAGATTACCACGAAGATTGGCCGTGAAATCACTATAGCTGTACGCATGGGCGGCGGTGACCCCACCGGCAACATGCGCCTGAAACTGGCCCTTTCCAAGGCCAAGGCCAACAATATCCCCAAGGACAACATCAACCGTGCTATCCAGAAGGGGCTGGGTGCTACGGAAGGCAGCAACTATGAGGAGCTTATGTACGAGGGCTACGGCCCCGGCGGCACCGCCGTCATGCTGGACATCCTCACGGATAACCGCAACCGTACCGCTGCTGATGTGCGTCACCTCTTCTCCAAATACGGCGGCAACCTGGGCCAGGACGGTTGCGTGGCCTGGATGTTCAAGAAGAAGGCAGTTTTCCTTGTTGAGAAGGAGACCTTTGACGATGAGGATGCACTGATGGAGATTGTCCTCGAAGCTGGCGCAGACGACATGAAGGTGGAAGACGAGGTCTTTGAGATTACGGCTGAGCCGGAGGCCTTCGATGATATTGAAGCAGCTCTGGGAGAAAAGGGCATTGAAACGGCTTCTGCAGAAGTCACCATGGTGCCTGACAACACAGTTCATCTGGAAGGCAAGGATGCAGAGAAGATGCAGACCTTGATTGATGCGCTGGAAGACAATGACGATATCCAGAATGTCTATAGCAATCACGAGATTGACGAAGACTGACAGCCTTCGTTGAATGCAAGGGCGGCCTTATGGGCCGCCTATGTTTTATCTAGGGAGAAATCATGCTAGCATTAGGAATAGACCCGGGGACCGCCATCTGCGGCTACGGCTTCGTGGAACAGGTGGGCAGCCGGCTGGTGCCCCGCGCCTATGGGGCAGTTACCACCAGCCCCAAGATGCCCATGGAGCAGAGGCTCATGAAGCTTTATGACGAGCTGGATGCTCTGATTAAAGAGTACAAGCCTGATGTAATGGGGGTGGAACAGCTGTTCTTCAACCGCAATATCACCACCGCCATTCCCGTGGGCCAGGCCAGGGGCATTGTGCTGCTGGCGGCGGCCAAGAACGGCCTGCAGCTGGTGGAGCGGACCCCCCTGCAGGTGAAGCAGT
>JAFZZD010000636.1 GCA_017615955.1 Victivallales bacterium | reverse complement strand
ATGCGGATAGAACATCAGGTTGTGCAGAATCGCCAGCATTGCGGCATGCACAGTCAGCTTTGCGTCCCCGATGTACTCCACCTTGCGGTATTCTGGCATGAACATCCTGGTCGGCCCCATGTTCACGGCATTCTCATAGCGGAAACGGTCCAGGCTCATTGCCTCGGTGTAATATGCGTGCTTTATGAGCATGCCACGGTATTGCTCTCCCATGAGAATCACGTTGGAGTACATGCCCAAAGTCGAGGCCTGCGCCGCGCCGACATGGCTTATGGTCACTGATTCAGGACGTCCCAGGCGCTGCGTGTTGTAGATGCGCTCCTGGAAAGCCTTGCATTCAAACACAGGAGAGAAAATCTGCCCGCGCTCGGAAAACCAGTCTGCGGAAAAGCAGTCATAGTAGATGCCATCCCAATTGTACTTTGACAGATTGTCCGCCATGCTTCTGCAATACAGGTCCTGCCAATCCCTGTCCCTGTAGTCCGCCGCGACCAGCATTCCGCCATGGCTCTTGCTCATGTCATAGTATGTGCCTAGCTGGGACTTCCAGCGTTTCTGGAAATATCTCCATTGAGGCATGTTGTCCAGTATGTATGTGGGAATCTGGTAAATAAGATAGCATTGCGGTCTGCTGTGCGCATCCAAATGCCTGCGCACAGCCGCATCGTCCGCCACGTCCAGCAGGCTTCCCGAATACTTCATCATCGGCATTGAAATGCCCCACACCAAATCGCAGTTTCTGCGCGGCCCTGCGCGGAAGAACAGCTTGCGCCACAACTGCTCATCCGGTCTGAACGGATATGGACATAGCGCAAACTCAATGGTGTGGCTTTCGCCCTGATTCAGCTTCAATGGACTGTGGATGAGCTCCAGCTCCAGCATGCCATCGCCGTTCGCCTTGAGCCAAGGCGTCTCGAATTCACGCTTTGCAGGATAAATGCGGGGCAAATACACGCATAGGCCATTGTCGGCATCGCCCATCTGCAAATCGGAATACATCTGCCTGGCGCTATATTCAGGCTGCTCCTTGAACACCACAGAGCCAACTCCGCTCCAGGAGTAGTCGCAGCGGTTCAGGAACTCTGCGTTGGCAATGTCCAGCAGCAGCCTGCCATTGTCAATTGTGCACTGCCGCCTTGCAGTGAAATCAAGCCTGTATTTCATGAAGCCAATATAGTCAGCTTCAAGCCTGGCATTGCAATGCCAGGCTTCATTCTCCAGTACTGCCGCGCAGGTCGCCTTGCTGGGCTTGATTTCCCATTTCGCCTGCCTGAAACTGGACAGCAATTCCCTGCCGTCGCAGACAAAGCGCACAGGCGCCTTGAGCAGACTGCGCCCGTCAGCCTCAACGTCCAGCAGCTGCAAACCGCCTTTGTCAAAGCTCAGGACAGGACTCCATGTATGGATTTTCCCTTCCCTGTACTCCAGCTTGCGCCAGGGCGCAGGTGGCGCCATGTCTGGCTTCTGCACACCCAGCTCATTGCGCCAGGACGGATTCTTATAGACGCCGAACCTGCTTGCTCCCGTACTCATCTCCAAGCCGTCTGGCTTCTTTATTATGCCTTCAAGCGCGTATTCCCCATCGGGAAATTCCTTCAGGTCAATATCAAATTGCAATGCCTTTGATGCAAAACGCCTTATTTCCTTGCCGTCGCCGTCCCTGATCACAAACACAGGCGCCAGGTCTTTGCTGTCCTTTAGCTCGCCAGTGGCGAT
>JAFZZD010000635.1 GCA_017615955.1 Victivallales bacterium | reverse complement strand
CACAGTCCACTGTCCACAGTCCACTCCGGGGCGAACATTTGACTTGCAAATGAGATTGTTACTTGCCATAGTGTTGTTGCTGAGTCTGCCTGCCGCATTTTGCGAGACGGAGGAGCAGACAATTTCCCGCTGCCTGGAGGACATACGCAGCGGCGAGCTGCCCAGGCGCAGGAGAGCGGCGATGGTGATTGGCAAGTACAACACGCCAGAGGCAATTGAGGCCGTTGTGCTTTGCCTTAAGGATGCCGATGCGCAGGTGCGCCAAAGTGCGCTTGTGTCATTGACGGAGGACCGCACCATGCCGATGGAGGCGCGTTTGCCTGTGGTGCGACTGCTTAAGGACGAGAATGTGCATATA
This sequence comes from Victivallales bacterium, assembly GCA_017615955.1. The sequence goes on along the minus strand of JAFZZD010000635.1, from coordinate 3,476 downwards.
CGCAGGCTTGTCTCGTCTGTGCTGCCGGATTGCATGGGTGTCAAGCTGCGCGGCCGCATTTCAATGGCGAGCAATGTCCGCATTAGGGCGGGCATCACACGCAACCAGGAGGAACAGGAAGAACTGCGCACATTGATCAATGGGGCATTGGCTGATGCTGATGCTTCCGTGAGGATGAATGTGCTGAACGCCTCGTTTTGCTATCCTTTCGCATTGGACAAGAATGCGCTTCTGCCGTTTTTCAAGGAGGAATCCGAGCTGCTTCGCATCATGGCAGTGCGGGCGTATTTTTCGCCAGAGGACGAGGACAAGGCAAATATGGGAGTACTTGAGGCCCTTGTGCAGGACAAGTCGCCGCAAGTCAGATTGGAGCTTGCCAAGGGCGTTTTGGTTTTCCTTAATGACGCGGAGCCAATACTAAGAAAACTTGCCTCTGATACGGACAATGCTGTTGCTTTGGCTGCAGTGGAGGGCTGTGCCAAATTGAGGCTTCCTGCTGGAATGGATTTGATTTCAGCGGCCTGGGAGGATAGTCGCTTCAACGAAAGCGAGAAGTCATCATTATGCCGTGCACTGCGTTTCTATGGAGAGAGTGCCAGGCCTGTGCTGGAGAAGGCATTGGCGTCGGGCGGCATGCTTGGCAGCCAGGCAATGTCGATGATTTTGGGCGGCGGCTTTGGTGAGGTGCCAATGGAACTGGCTATAAAGGGAATTGCCTCCAATGCCATGGACACCAGGCGCATGGCTCTCATGTATTTGCGGCGTCATGGCGCCGATGTGCCGGACGCAACATTGAAGGACATGCTGAACTCGCCTTATATTGAAGTGCGGCTGGCATTGGCGGACATGCTCCGCACCCGCAAGAAAAGTACAGTAGGAGACGAATTGGCAAAGGATCTGTGCGCCGACGATGAGATACGCGTGCGCAACAGCGCGTTGCGGCTTCTTTCTTCTATACGCCCTGAAGGTTGGGTTGATATCCTGGTGCTTGCCTTGCAGGAAGAGGAAAACCGCGATTTGCGGGAGGCCGCCGCTATTTCACTTTGCGCGGCACCAAGAGAGGATAAGACAATTGAAGCATTGAGGGCATATCTCCCCAATGCATCGCCTATAGTTGCCAGGCGTATCGAAACATGCATTCGCTTGTACGAAAACGCCAAGCAACGAAATAAAAATGCTGTGAAACGGCCACAATGATTGCAGAATGTATCAAGGCCGATGGCGGCTTTGCGACATTCTGACAAGGGGGACATTTAATGGGAAAAAATAGGTTTTTGAGTGCGGCTTTGGCGCTGACAGTTGTAACGCTGCTTGCCATTGGAATAATTGCGGTGTATTCCACCACTTATGCCAAACTGGACAATGGCATGCTCTACAAGCAGATCGTGTGGGTGGCAAGCGGCATTGTGATGGCACTTATTGTTGCATGCATCCCGAAAAACCTGCTCGCCCGCTCCTCCAAGTGGATTCTGGTGGTGATTGGTCTGGCGCTTGGCTATCTTATGGTGGTGAACGTGGGCAATGCGCTGACCACCAAATTCCTGAAGTTCAGCCTGGCCTCGTATATGCCTCTGGCGCAGGTGAGAAATGGCGCCTGCAGATGGCTTTCCCTGGGGCCGATCACGGTGCAGCCCGCCGAATTCGCCAAGTTCGCGCTTATTCTTTTCCTTTCATGCTACTACGGAATGAGGGACACGGCCAAGGTGGAATCATGGAAGGACGGACTTATTATCCCTGGCTCGGTGGCATTCCTGTTCATGGCCCTGATTCTTGGCGGACGCTCACTCAGCAACTGCGTCATTACATGTCTCCTCATGTTTTTGGTGATGTATTTCGCTGGCGTGAAACTGCGTATGCTGATGGCCACTGTGTCAATACTTGTACTGGCGGGCGTATGCGTTATTCTGCTTACGCCATTCAGACGCCAGAGAATCGTGAACTACATACACCATAACGAAAACAGCGAGGTGGTCGTCATCGGCGAAAGAAAAAAGGCTGTGGACAATTACCAGCTGGACCGCTCCATCTGCGCCATTGGCTCTGGCGGCGTGACTGGCCTGGGCATTGGGCAGGGGCGCCTCAAGCACCGTTCAATCCCTGAATCACATACCGACTTTGTTTTCGCAGTGATTGGCGAGGAACTGGGTTTCATTGGTATTTCACTTTGTATATTCCTTTATATTCTGTTTATGATACTGTCATTCGCCATTGCCCGCCAATGCGGTGACAGGAGCAGTGCGCTTATGTGCATGGCGGTGGGTGCGTTCCTGCCATTGCAGGCAATGATGAACATGGGCGTCGTGTGCGGCTTGTTCCCCACGACGGGCGTGACTGCACCGTTGGTCAGTTACGGCGGCTCCAGCATTGCTTCCATTATGCTGTGCGTAGGTCTTGTGTTCAATGCCTCCAGGCAGCAGACCACAGAGGACCAGGAAGATGACGAGAGGCGGACCGAGTGCGTGATCGTGCCGTCTGGCAAGTGAGAGGTTTTTCCATGGACTATGCCATATTGAAGAAACTGGTGTTCCAGCATAGTACGCCTGGTGACGAGGGCGATGTGGTTTCCATATTGCGGGGCAAGTGGGAGGATGAAGGCTGGTCAGTTCGTGCATTGGGGCATCAGGCGTTGCTTGCCAGGTCGCTGCGTTGGAAGGAAGGGCGTCCCTCCGTGCTGATCTGCGCTCATGCGGATTCACCTGGCTACATAGTGCAATCCTTGGTTTCCGATAATGAAGGGGTGGCAATTACACTGGGAGGCCCGCATATTTTGCGTGAAGGGCAGGCTGTATCTGTAAAAGCATTGGACGGCATCTTGTTCCCAGGCAAAATCTATAATGCTTTTCAAAATTACAAGGTTAAGGTTGGCAAGGACTATAAGCTGGAGCGGGGGCAGCGCATCTGCTGGAAGCCGTCCTTTAAGATTGAAGGCGATTATCTTGTGGCACCATTCCTGGACAATCGCGTGGGCTGTTTCCTGCTGTATCTGCTGTCCGAGTGCGATTTTGACTGCAATGTGGAGCTGGCTGTGACGGGGACGGAGGAATTCCTTGGCTTTGGTGCGGCTGCATTGGCCGCCAATACCAGGCCAGATATGGTGCTTGCACTGGATGTGACGTATGTGGACGAGGCGCAGAAGGTGCTCTTTGGCAAGGGGCCTGTGGTGACAGTCTGCGACAAGTCCATCGCCCTGTCGCCTGCACAGGTGAAGGCACTGAAGCAGCTGTGCAAGAGGTGGAAGCTGCCTTTGCAGACGGAATATTACAATTACAGCGGCACGGACGCGGCCGCATTCGGCAAGGCAGGCCATTGCTGCCCGGTTTTACCCTTGCTTTTGCCTACGGAAGGCAACCATACCAGCAAGGAGAAAATCTGCAAGGCGGACATTGAAAGCCTGCTGGCATTGCTGAAGAAGATGATTGTTAATCTGGAGAGTACAATAGATTTGTTGCGTTGCGATTTTTAAGGAGAAAGAAAAT
>JAFZZD010000634.1 GCA_017615955.1 Victivallales bacterium | reverse complement strand
CTGGACGGGCGCCATTTCAGACGTGTTCTTGAGATTGAGTTTCTGGAGAGCGGGCTTTAGTTTTTCGGGGACAATTATCCTCTGCCACTTGTCAGCCATAAAGAAACTCTTTTCTTTTTCGTTGAGTTCGCAACTCTCGATGACTATTGCGTCAGCATAGAAATTCATCAGTTTGAAGCCAGGACGGTGGCTGCGTCCCAGGGATGGGCATAGTATCTGCCGCAGACCCGCGTGCGTCAAGTCCAGGTCCAGATGCAGATGCCCGCCCAATGCGGCCAGCACGTTCTTCTGCTCCTTCAGAATGCCCTCCACCTTGGGCGTGTCCAGAAAAGTCGGTGGCCACATTGTCTCATGCAACACAAACAAAGTTGGCTTTTCCGCATTATTCGCCAAATCCTGGCGTATCCAATCCAAAGTCGCCTCATCGAATTTGCAGCAACCCTCGCTTCTCCTGGCACGGACATCAAGTGAAGTGAACACAAAGTGGAAGCCCTTTGCATCAAAGGCAAAATTCCTGCTGCCAAAGCACTCGATGAAACCGCTATGCCAGTTGTCCCCGCAAATCACCTTGTACGGCATTTTCAGTTCAGCGTCCAGAAATGACTTGAACCAGGCGTGCTTGCGTTTTGTGGAAGGCTGCATCTTCTTGAAATTGCCATCGTAATAGGAAACATTGTCCCCCGAGAAAATCGCAAAGTCCGCTTTCTTCTCTTTTGCAAAATGGAACGCGGCCTTCAACATTGGCAACTGTTCAGCCGAGCCAATATGCGTATCACTGAACCATGCCACGCGGAAAAGTGGCTCGTCCTCCCTTTGCGCCCAGTCCGGCTTTTGCATTGGCTTGAGTTCGTATGCCTTTGCGATCTCCAGCAGCCTGGAACGCTGTTCCCGCGTGACAAGCGTATTCTGCGCAGCAGGTTTCTTCTGCGCAACAGGCTTCTGCGTCGCAGGCTGTCCTTGCGCAACAGGCGCGTTCTGGGAATATGCAAAAAGGCAAATGGCAAAGGCAAGGATGAAGAACCGCATATCTGCTTGTCTCCTTGGCTTACAGACTTGCAAATGACTTGTCCAGCAGGGCGAGCGCCTCGTCCGCGACAGCGCGTGTCATTGTCAATGGCGGCATAAGGCGCAGCACTGTTTCGCCTGCGGACAGCACCAGGAAGTTGTTGCGGCGGCAAGCGGCCACGGCCTCCTTGATTTTGTCGCCCAGGTCAACGCCTATCATGCAGCCCAGGCCGCGAACTTCCTTGATGAATGGATAGCGGGAGCGCATATTGGCAATGCTGGACATTATGTAGTCGCCCTGCTCGGTTGCGTTCTCCAGGACGCCGTCCTTGTCGAATGCCTCGAATACTGCAAGTCCTGCGGCACAGGCCAGCGGTGTGCCGCCGAATGTGCTGGCATGGGTACCAGGCGTCAGCACATCGCCATGCTCCTGCCTGACCTCGAACGCCGCCAGCGGAATGCCATTGCCTAGTGCCTTGGCCATGCTTATGGAATCTGGCACGATGCCATAGTGGCTGTATGCGAATGGCTTGCCTGTACGTCCCATGCCGCACTGCACCTCGTCCAGCATCAGCAGAATGCCCGCTTCATCGCAAAGTTTGCGCAGTCCAGTCATGAACTCCTGTTTTGCGGGCATGACGCCGCCTTCGCCCTGCACTGGCTCCACCAGCACGGCGGCGGTCTTGTCGTTTACAAGTGCCTTAATTGAATCAAGATTGTTGAAGTCGGCGAATTTGAAGCCTTCTACATCAGGAGCAAAGCCCACGCGGTATTTTGAACGGCCAGTGGCAGCCAATGTGGCCAGTGTGCGCCCATGGAATGAATTGTCCATCGCTATGATTTCATAGCGACCGCCATGTGCACTGCCCCATTTGCGGGCGAACTTGATCTGCCCCTCGTTGGCCTCGGCACCGCTGTTGGCAAAGAACACCTTGCCTCCAAAACTGTGCAAGGCAATCTGACGCGCCAGGGCGGGCTGGTTCTCATTGATGAACAAATTGGACACATGAACCAACTTCGCCGCCTGCTCCTGAATTGCCTTGGTCACTCTTGGATAGCAATGGCCCAGGCTGCACACACCGATGCCAGTTGTGAAGTCAAGGTAGCGGTTGCCGTCCGCATCCCAGACGTATGCTCCCTCGCCTTTTACAAGGAGGGTGTCCCTGTTGTATGTATGCAGAACATATTGGTCCTGCCATTGCATTACTTCTTCTTTTGTCGCCATTGTAATTTCTCCTAATGTGTTACCTTATGTATGATTTCCTTGTCAAAATAGTTGATGCCCATGCCCGCGTCCACAGTGATTACCTGGGCATTGATGCCGCTGGACATGGGACTCAGCAGAAATGTCAGCACTCGCGCTGGCTCCTTGGTCTCCAATGCCCGCTTGCGTGGTATTGCCTTTTCAGCGAAGAGATATGCGTCTATGTAGCCTGGTATTCCCGCCGAAGCGGAGGTCCGCAGAAGCCCAGCTCCCACCGCGTTGACGCGTATATCTGGAGATACATTCTGGCTGAGGGACTTTGCCAGAAAGGCAATTGTGGCGTCAAGTGCAGCCTTGACTGGTCCCATGTAGCCATAGTTCTCGCTGGCTATCCTAGTTGAGGATATGCTCATCGCCACGATGGACGCATCTGGCGCGAACATTCCCTTCAGGCAATCGCAGAAGCCTACCAGTGAGAAGCATGATATATCCACTGCCTGCAAGAAATCCTGTTTGACTGTTGCATGGAATGGCTTAAGCCCCTGGCTGTAGTTGGCAAAGGCAATGGAGTGGACAAAGCCATTGATGACGCTGGTGAACTGCGCCAGCTTGCCTGGCAGTGCCGCCATGTCCGCCTCATTCTCCACATTGCAGGTGACAGCCGCAGCATCATTGCCGATAAGCACTCTGTTCTTTTCCAGCAAATCATTGTCCCTGAAGACATAGATGATCTTCGCGCCAAGCTGCTGCAGTTCCTGCGCCACCGCCCAGGCCACGCTGCGGCGGTTCGCCACGCCTGTCAGCACAATGCACTTTCCTTCAAGCTGAAGATAATCGTTGACCATGACTACTTCTTCCTTACGGAATATCCGAAATGCCCCAGCCTGCTGCCAAGGACAAAATACTCGCCATGTGAAAATGCCAGCAGCTCCGCCTTGTCCAGACGCAGCTTGCCGCGCTTGTCCAGCAATTCCTCGGAGACATGCACTGCCTTGATTTCGGCGATGAACATGTCATGGGACCCCAATTTCAGCACACGGCGTACCTGGCATTCCATGTTGATCGGGCATTCCGCAATGCCTGGCGCCTTCACTATGTCCGATGGAAATGGCGTGAGCCTGCAATGCTCGAACTTGTCAAAGTCCCTGCCGCTTTTAACGCCGCACCAGTCAGTTGCGCGAGCCAGCTTGGCAGTGGTCACATTCACCACGAATTCGCCTGTCTTGCTGATGATCTCGTATGAGTAGCGGCTAGACCGTATGGAGACTGACAGCAGCGGCGGCTCCGAGCACACGGTGCCCGCCCAGGCAAGGGTGATTATGTTGGGCTTGTAGTCCTTGGCCCCGCCGCAGCTCACCATGACGGCTGGCACAGGCGCCAGCATGGTGCCAGGCCTCCAGGAACGCTTGCGGATCTGTTCATCTTCCTTGCACTGCGGTCTTGTTCTGCGCTTGTTCTCAACCATAAAAAGTGACCTTGTTTTACAACCTGACATGAAATTAGCATAATATAAATCATCTAGACGCAAAACAAGATAAAAAACGGGATTTTCACATGGATGCCAGGCATAGTGGCAATCGTTCACACCCACATCCCTGGTGTCCATTTGCTGTATCGCGCGGCCATTTGGCCGCGCGTCAGGACGCGATGTTTCCTTATGGCTTCTGAACTTGCAGGGCAAGGTGCTTATGGCAGTCCAACGTCCTGACGCGCGGCCAAATGGCCGCGCGAAAAACCGCGCGAACACCCGTGTCTCTGCGTTGAATTAGTCACGGAGGGTGCCGTTGCCGATGGCGACCCATTTGTATGTGCAGAGTTCCTCTGGGCCAACTGGG
>JAFZZD010000633.1 GCA_017615955.1 Victivallales bacterium | reverse complement strand
TTCATGGAAATCGTGACGATGCAGATTAATGGGGACAAAACTGGAGAACCTCATCACCGACAGGGGAAAACCCTTTTCAGGGAACGCATAGTCGTACTCGGTGGTGGAGAATGGTTCAACTGCATTCCAGCGGTGTTCCATGGTGAAACAAATAAGAAAAAAGTTGAAACTTTTGGAAATTGAAATCCTGTTTTTCACGCATAAATTAATATAGTGCAACAACACTGACAATGCGAATCGCAATTTTCGAATCGCAATGCGTTCACCTGGAGGTCATCATGAATAAGAAATGTTCCTTTACGCTCATCGAATTGCTGGTCGTCATCGCCATCATCGCCATTCTGGCGGCAATGCTTTTGCCTGCATTGAGCAATGCTCGCGCCAAGGCGAGACTGGTGAGTTGCGTGAACAACCTCAAGCAGGTGGGCATCGCCTTTTCCCTATACTGCGATGACTACGAGGGGATGTTGCCGTCCGCATCCCCAGAATACACTCCAGGCGTGTATGACAGCGCGCACGGCCCGCACTGGTACGAGTACAATGGCGTGATGGTCAAAAACGGTTATACTACCGTGCAGGTCATCGGCGGCGATGCCACGCACAAAGGCGGCTGCCCCGCCAACCCCTACGGCAACAGCACGTACACCCTGAACCGCTATGTCGCGGGCTGGGAGGCCCCCAAGGCCGTGTACCGCAAGCCAGCCAGTTACCGCGCTCCTTCGCGGACGTTCCACATTTGCGACAATGACCGCACGGGTCATTCGGCGCTGGAGTGCCCCGCAATGATTATCATGGCGGCAGGCGACAATCCCAATGTGTTCATACGTCACCGCGACAAGGCGAATTTCCTGTTTCTGGACACGCATGTGGAGACACGAAAACGCTTCAGTCTTGCCTACAACGTTCCCTTCTGGCGCACCTTCAATTCCAACGGTGAACTGGCCAACTCCAACTAGTGAACCCCCATGTCACAGGAGGTGCCGCAATATGTCCTGTAACTTTCCGCCAGTGTGTTGCCTCACCAAACCGCGCCAGGCATTGAGGGCATTCCTGCCGTTTGCCACAATAGCGATTTGCCTAGCACTTATTTCGGCTAACGCGCAGCCAGCCAGCATTCGCGCCGGCGATACATCCCTGTCTGCATCACCTGCGGACGGAAAACTCGCCATCACCTTGGCTGGCACGGCACGGAATATCACCTCAGATGGCGAATTATGGTATTTCCGCGTGTTTGACGCAGACACCGCAAAACGCAACACCAATCCCCTGCATGGACAGGAGAGCATCTACTGGGGCGACACCTGGAAACCGTCACACGCCACAATCACCGCAAGCCAGGCACAACTGACCGAACAGCGACAGGGAAACAACAGACTGATTCTCCGTTATCGGCACCCGCTGGCGGAGGTGGAACTGACCTACACCGTCACTCCAGAAAGCGTAACATTCGCTGGTATGATTCATAATCTGGGCACCGACCCCATCTGTGACTTCTGCATCGTGCCGGGTGTGCAATTTCAACTTGAGCAGGGAGAGACCATCATCGCGCCTGACCAGACCTGGCAGGGCGTCGAATACTCCCAGGTGTTCAGTTTCTCCTGGGGAATCACCAGCGCATGGAACGGCTTTCTCATCCGCGAAACCAACGGCAGGGGGTTCACCGCCTTCGATTCCGTGCAGGACATTGACCGCGAATACCTGCCCAACTCCTGCGACTTGCAAGGGGATGGCTCCCGCCTGC
>JAFZZD010000632.1 GCA_017615955.1 Victivallales bacterium | reverse complement strand
TCTCCAGCGCGGGACGCGCTGGCTACCCCCGCTGTGAAAAAAAACTACAGTCAGGCACTTGCGCTTTGGATAAAGTTTGGGATAATTACCGAAAATGGGTTTTGGTTTAATTGAACATAAGAAAACGAGAAGGCATTTTTATGAAGAAGAGTTTTACATTGATTGAGTTACTGGTTGTCATCGCGATCATCGCGATATTGGCGGCTATGCTGCTGCCAGCGCTGGCAAAGGCACGTGAGAAGGCCAGGGAGGCAAGTTGTTCATCCAACCTGAAGCAGATAATGTTATACCTTACGATGTATGCGGATGATGGCGACGGCAAGATACCGATGCATTATGGCAAGAGCATTGCCAATTCCAATAAGTATTGGACTCAGGTAATGCAGGAATTGAATTACATAAAGGACACCAGTGTCCTGTGCTGCCCCAGCCTTAAGCCATTCAAATACGAAGGTTACAGCAAGACATACGGCCTTCGTACAGGCAATGTGGCTGTTCAGAACCAGGCATTCTCCCTGCTTACTTCCCCGATGATTGCCGCTGCGGGTGGTTCCGGTGGCTCCATACAAAAAATGGCGCAGCCATCCGAGGTGATTATGGTGTCAGACACCATGCGCAACAATACAGCAGACGATGGACCAGTGCAGTGGTACTATTCTGACTGCTATATCTCGAATTACACTGGCACAGGCGGTGGCCTTATGTGCTGTGTCCACAGGGACAAGTATGTGAACAGTGCCTTTGCTGATGGTCATGTCATGGCTGCTGGACATAATGAAATCAAGGCATCCTGGAACCAGTGCTACGTCACCCTCTCGAATCTTGTTATCTACCGTACAGGGCTTAGCTTTGGCTTCTGATTGACGTGTCATTATTATTGTTGTAATGTGAAATTGAGCCGATTGCCCGTGTAAAAAACGTGCAATCGGCTCGTTGTGTTTATAATTGAGGAGAATACAATGAAACGAGTTTTATTCTTTGCTTTGTCGATCTGCGGTCTTTTTGCCTTTGCGGCTGAGAATCTGATTAAGAACGGTGATGCCGCCAGCGGCGCATCGCCAATGAAGGGACTGGAAATCACAGACAAGGGGCCAGACGGCGTCAAGTGCTTCGTTGCCAATGAGACAGGCAGGATCTTTCTAGGAAACGAGTTTATTGAAATCGAGCCAGACGCGGCATACGAGATCAGCGCCGAACTCTGCGGTGAGGGCGACAGCCAGGCAAACCGCGTGGATTTCGGCCTGGCTCTATACGACAATAACAAGCAATTGATCGCCCATTCCCAGATGGCCGTGGTGCCAGGCAGCAACGCGGTTCTGCTGGAGGCCATTCCCAAAGGGGCGAAGTCCCTGAAGGTCAAGGACGCGGGCGACTGGGAGACCCTGGTGAAAAGGGGCGCCAGGATCATTGCCATGAATGCAAAGGATGACTATTCCGACTTGCCCAACAGGACGCTCTGCTATTTCATCAAGAAGCTGACGCGGGAAGGCGACATCATAAGCATTGAGCTGACCCATGAGGCATACTATGGCTATCCCGCTGGCACGAAAGTGCGCCTGCATAGGGACGGCGGCTATCAGTGGAGCCTGCTTGAGTTCCATGCGATGGGCAACAAGTGGAAGACTTTCAAGGGAAGCATCAGCGGCATGGCGGCCAGTGGCACTCCCAAGAACCAGTTCTGGAAAAACGCAAAATATGTCCTTCTTGCGATGGGAACCCGTAAGGACCAGAAGGTGTATGTGAACAAAATCAGCCTGACGCGGGTGGACGAGGTGCCAGAGGGCATGGTCTCCTCCAGCAAGATGCTCATCACGGCTGGTGACGCAAGCATAATCACCACGCCAATCGCCTCCTGGCCACGCCGCCGCTTCCTCCAGAAGGCGGACGGGACGCTGGTGATCGAGGCCGAATGTCCATGGGATTTCACATCATCAAGGCTGGATGCGGCGTCAGTCTGCGTTGATAATGGCTGTGGCAATGGAGGGTACATACGCCACGTCAAGAACGCCTTCTATCCAATAAAGCTGGACAAGGGCGGCACATACCAGATTTTCTACAGGCAGAAGATTCCATTTGCGGCGGAATGGTGCCATACCCGCGTGCTAGACGGCCTCTCTGTTCGCATAACTGACAGCTCACCCGCCAACTTCGTGGAATACGCCGACTGGAACTGGCACGCCACCAAGGCGCTGGAACTCAAGGCAGGCGAGCATACCTTGAACATGGACTTCCAGGGCGGACCAATGCTGGACCAGATCGCAATCATCCCAGTTGGTAAGCAGCTTGAACCCAAGGACAAGGCACCTCTGACGGCGCAGTTCGCCAACGAGGGGCTTTCTGGCGAGGCGGTCTATGGCGGTTTCATGGCGGGGCCACGCTACAGCAATGCGGTGTTGAGCTACAAGACTTTCGGCAAGGGCACTGTCAAGGTTAGCGCATCCTTGGACAAGGGCGCAAAGTGGTTCCCCGTGGCGTCAGGAGACAAGCTGCCTGACTGCAAGCAGAACACGGAGCTGCTGGTCAAGGTGGCGATGGACAGCAAGTCGCCAGCCGAATTGCCTGTGATAGAGAATCTGAAGGTGGACTATCTTGTCTCAACTGAACTGCCGCCAGAGAAGAGCCGCATTGACAAGGCAATGGAGGCCAGCACTGGAAAGCTGGAACTACAGCCAGCCAAGTGGAATGGCCTGCGCTGGAAGGGCGACGCACTGTGCTTCTCAAATCCATTGACTCCTGGCAAGGACGGCGCAATCTTCGCCAGAATCACCGATGCGGACAATATGGTGCTGGCACCTGCGGAACGCTCCTGGCTGGAGAAGGACGACCGCCTCGGCGGTGCAACTGTTCTGCATCAGGGACGCTTGAACAGCAACCTGGTGGCATTTGACTTCACCATCGCCAAGACTGGCAAGTACCGCCCGTATTTCCTTATGCGTACGCATATCCCCAGCACAGCCATCATCATGGAGTTCAACAGGCCAGAAAATGCCTATATGAAGTATGGCTACAGCATTGACAACAAGAAGACCGACATCAATGGCGCGGGTTCTGGTGCACCTGGTCATCGCGGCGCATACCACAGGGGCGAGTACTACTGGTGCGGCGGCAACCCAGTTGAGCTGACTGCTGGCGGGCACTGCCTGCGCCTGCTCTGGGGCATGCACTACATGAACTGCGCGGCCATTGCGCTGGTTCCCGAAGGCGAAAAGGCAAAGGCCCCTGAGCCAGTCGCAATGCCCAAGACCTCCGTAAGAAGAGTCTCCACCAAGGCAGTGGTGGATTATGCGGAGGTCAGCGGTCGCCTGCTTTCAGTCTCCTGCGAGGACAGCAAGGTCAAGTGCTCATTTGAGATTTCGTTTGACGGAGGCAAGACGTTCAACGCGCTGCCAAAGCTGCCATTGAAGAGCAGCCGGGCATTTATCATAAGGGCACGCTTCGAAGGTCAGGGCGCAATTCCAAAAGTGATTGCAAATGTGGCCACAAGCCAGGCAATCGCTGTTGCGGACAAGGACCAGAAGATGCTGTTTGATCGCATCACGGGAAATCTCCAGGGATATTTCCTGGCGAACGGAACGGCAATCATGCCAGAAAGCTGCAATCTGCCTTTGTTCAACTTCCAGATCGGCACGAAGAAGAATGGCTATCGCCAGGTGGCGCCCGAGGCGGGCAACCTCGTCGAACGCGCCAGCCGCAAGGAAGGCAAGAAGCAGATTCTGGAACTCAAGTACGCCCTCTGCAACGAGCAGGTCACTGCAACCGTAAAGCTTACTCTTGAGGATGGCCAGATCCCATATTGGGAACTGACTGTCGATAATGCCTCCAAGGAGGACATCAGGCACATCACATTCCCCGTATTCCGCGATATGCACTTGACCAATGAACCAGAGAACGGCTACTACACCGCAATCCGCAACCTCTGTGCATTCGGTTGGCCAGGCGCGGCACTTGGCGGCAGGGAAATGCATGACGGCACTTGGCCTGGCTCATACTCCATGGGCTACGCTGAATTTTACGCCAAGGGAATTGGCTCATTCACAATCCAGAACCGCAATCCAGACGGAATTGGCGTGAACTTCACACTCAAACCCAATGCGGGAGGCAGCGCCCTGCGTCTCGCCACCACCAGGCACTATATGGTGGAGGCGGGCAAGTCCGCCACTGTGAAATACGCCGCTGGCTTCTTCAAGGGCAACGAACACGACGCCTGCCGCCGCTATGGAGATTGGGCGCATACCTGGATGGACTTCTCCCAGGTGAACCGCCCCGTGGCGAAGAATGTCACCGCCTGCACGCAGGGCGCATATTATCCGCTGGAAAGGACGGAGAACCAGATGATTCCCATCTACCGCTGGATGGGCTATGACATGCACTGGCTGGTCTCTGGCAAAATCGGCTACACCCACCTGTACTGCCCCAACTATGGCACCCCAGAGCAAGTGGCCGCCCAGCACCTGGCATTGGCCGCCGCTGGCCAGCCCGCAGTGCAGTATTGGGATCACTACGGCTGGTCCTTCAAGTACGAGACTGAACCTACGCTGGTTGGCTTCCCCAAGGAGAAGATACCCTTCATCGAGACTTTCGCCAAGCCTGGCTTTGCGGAGAAGGCGGCAAACCGCAATGAATTCGGGCGCTTCTGCACCTGGGGCTATGCCGCGCCTGACTGCACCATGTGCACTGCCTCCCATGAGTGGACGGACTATGCTCAATCCATCATGTTCAACCACTATTTCAAGAAGTATAAGGTGAGCATCTATGCGGATGAATCCTGCGTCTATGTGCCTTGCTACAACACAGCCCACGACCACGGCAAGCAGTACGGCATGAAGATGGTGGGTCTGGGCAAATTGTTCACCAAGGTGCATGAACTGGCCCGCAAGGAAGGCGGGGACTGCATCATCAACGGCGAGGGCTGCCCTGACTATCTGCTGCAGTTCGAGGAAATGGGCCTGCGCAGCGGACCCGATGCACTTGATGGTGCACCTCTTCTCTATGCCTTCCCCGAAGTCAAGTTCTTCCGCGGCGAGGCGAACCACCCGATTGACGGCGTTCCGATCTGGGACGAGGCAATCAGGGAGTATCACTTGATCGCACGTTCGGATGTGCCAGTTTTCGCTGGCAATTCCCGCCACTTCATACACCACCGCCAGCGTATAAGGGACTGGATGTACAACGGCGTGTTCAAGGACAATGTGGGTCTGGAGCCTTCATGCGTCGGCATTATTGCCAAGTATTTCCTGCGCAATGACAAGGATTACTGCGGCATCCTGGTGAACATCCGCAACGAGGAGAGCCGCGCCGGCGCCAAGCTGCGTTTCCGTAGGGATGTGCTTCCCGCCAATGCGGTGCTGCCAGTCAATGCCCTGGCATATCTGATGGAAGGCGAGGCAGTGGAACCCGTCGCGATTGAAAGCGGCAGCGACTATTTCACGGTGAACGTTCCTTCTGACCGCGCGTCATCAATTCTGATCCCAGTGAAAATGCCCAAGGCTGAACTGGTGCGCCCGGATGTGATTTGGCCGCAGCGCAAGGGGCAGGATGTCCTGTGCGTAACGCTGATAAACTTTGGCGAGGCGCGTGTCACTGTGCCGCTGAAGCTCACTGTGCCGAAGGGCATGAAGGTGGAAGGCCTGCCAGCCAGCATCACGTTGCGCGGCGGCGAATTCAGGCACTTGGAACTGCCCATGTTCGGACGCGAAAGCCTCATCACAATGGACAGCATCACCCTGGAGGCGAATGGCGTCAAGAAGACGGAACTGGTGATTCCGACGGTGTGCAACACATCATTTGAAAGACACACTGGCAAGACCATGGCGGCGGACAACTGGGGCACAAACCCGCAGTATTTTGTCCATGCCATGCAGCAGTTGGATCAGTCAGTCCTGGAAAAGGAGGCTCTGGGCGGCATTCTGGACGGCAACAAGCCCTACAAGGGCAGCTACTCATTGAGGTTGCCTGGCCATTCTGTGCCAATGCCATGGCCTGTCACCATTGCTGGTCCACATGGACGCTTCAACTACCCCAAGCAGAAGGCCTTGCTGCCCTGGTACTACAATGCGCAGCAGTTCGTGGTGCTGAAGCCAGACACCAAGTACCATCTGTCATTTGCCCTGCGCTTTGCCAAGGATGACGGCGAGATGAGGCTGCAGCCTTTCGGCTACAGCGAGCGTACTGGCCAGGTG
>JAFZZD010000631.1 GCA_017615955.1 Victivallales bacterium | reverse complement strand
TTTCCTGCCTTTCCAGCCTACAGGGGACTTCCTTGCTCTCTGCAAGGAGAAGACCGAAACAAAATACGGCACGCCTGCCTGGAACAACAAACGCTAACTAATGTGGGCGCCGCCTCGACGCCCACATAAAAACAATGGAAGAAGAAAACAACAGGGATTATGGCTTGCAGCCCCTGGACGCGCTGATGCGCGAGGCGGGCTTGGAGAATCACGCCCTGGTGGCGGCCTCCACGGAGCAGCTCACCCACAAGATGGTGTCAAAGGGCAGGGCGGGGCGCTACCTCAGCGTGCGTGTGCGTCTGAAGATATTGCGCGCCTACAACAAGGTCACCAAGACGAACAACGCCCTGGCCGATTTGTTCAATTACCACTAGAGATTCTATAGACAAGTGCGTATTCTGCTTGCAATATTGATTATGGCTGTGTGCGTGGAACTGCATGGCATCACGCACACGGAGAGCATACAGAATACCCGTCTCCGCGTAAGCACGCAGGATGCATCTTTTTCCAGAGCCTTGTCCCGTTATGCGGACAGATGTGCCCGCAATGTGGATGAGACTCTGCAATGCGATGCGCCTCCGCAGCGCAATGTGATCATAAGCCAGGAAAGCTGTGCCAAGGGCAAGCAGCGTGAACTTGAGTTCCGTTTCAAGGACGAGGCGGACATGCTGTACGTCACATCTGGCATAATGCGTGTGCTTTTGCTGAGGCGCAGCCGTGAATTGTTTGGAAAAACGGCCTCTGGTCCTGCCGTGGACTACATCGCTGCCGCTCTGGCGTATTCCTTCATCATGAGAATGAGGATGGAGGGCAGCTTCACGGACTACGACTACCAGGCCGCATTGTCACAGTCTGGCAAGGGTTTCGTGCCGTTGGGGCAGGATTTGATTTGCCATCCAATGAATCCTGAAATGCCCTGGCTTTACCGTCTATATGCCATGCATTCCTCCATTTTGATGATCTGCTTCCGCACATTGAATGTGAACATGTCCCGTATGATGCTGGAGGCTGCCTCCAAGGGCAATGACATCCAGAACATCTATGATAACGTAGTTTGCAAGAATCTGCCTGCTGGCGCCTCTTTTCAGCCATGGTTTGAAAGCCTGGCGCAACAGATCATTCTGCGGGACAGGGGTGGAACGGTAATGTCTGGGCTGGATGAGAAAATCGCCGTGCTTGAAACTGTGTCCGTCGTGGAGGCTGGCAATGTGATTGCGGAATTGAAGCCAGTGAAAATTGATGAAAGCAAGCAATCTATTGAGGCATTGCGTGGTGACAAGGCCGTGCTTAACAAGAGACAACAGGAATTTCTGCGCCTTCGCAATGAGGCACCTGTGCTGGTGCGCCCAGCGCTGGAAAAATACGCACGGGCCATGGGCTATCTTGCCAGCGATGATGTCCGTTCATTCAAAAAGGAACTGCGCCTGGCCAGAAAGGAATACCAGGCCGCCGCCAAAAAGCAGGCACGCATTGAACAGGCGCTAAGCGAATTTGAAAAACAGCATACTACCCCAATCAGGCGCTTTGGCACCGAACTGGAAATAATACGCCATTTCCACTCCCTTGAAGAACAGTTGCACAAGAAGCAATAGTGACAGTTCGGTGCCTGCGGCGAAAGCCGCAGGTAAATGGGGGCCATGCTGAACGCGGGGCTTTCGCCCCGCGCACCAAACTGGCCATTATTATATCTCCTGCCATTGGAGGATGGGCAGTTCGCGGCCTGGCAGGTCGGGTATGGCGTTTTTTAGGCGGGTGAAGTCGTCCCGCAGGTAGAATTGGTCCAGTGGCAGTTTGAATTCGTCGTGGTGTGTGGGAATCAGCGTGCGGAAGCGCAGGTTTTCCTGAAGGAGTTCAGGGAAACCTGGACGCCAGCGGCTTATGCCGCAGATTAGCGTGTCGCATTCCAGGCCTTTCATGGATGGGGGATAGAGGTTGGCT
>JAFZZD010000630.1 GCA_017615955.1 Victivallales bacterium | reverse complement strand
TCCACTGTCCACTGACCACAGTCCACGTCATTTTGTCAGATAATCTGGCACGCTGACATTGCGAACCAGGTCCTCTATGTTCTCCCTGGTGCGGATCAGGTAGTGCTTGTCCCCATTCACCAGCACCTCCGCAGGGCGCAGCCTGCCGTTGTACTGGTAGCTCATGGCATAGCCGTATGCGCCTGCATTCTCCACCACGATCAAGTCGCCCAGACTGATGTCCTTAGGCAGCATGCGCTCACGCACCCAGAAGTCCGTGTTCTCGCAGACCTGCCCGCAAAGACCCACTGCCGCACGCTCCTCCTTCTCTCTGCCATTGACGTAGATGTGGTGGTATGCGCCGTACATGGCGGGGCGCGCCAGCGTGTTCATGCTCACGTCCGTCCCGATGATTTTGCTGTAGCTGTTCTTGATGGAGTGCACCGTACCCACAATGTAGCCTGCATCGCCCACAAAATAGCGGGCTGGCTCCATCATGAGACGAGGCGAATTGAGACCATATTCGGCAATCTTCCTGGTAAAGATGTCCGACACCTGCCTAGCCGCCTCGTCGATGTCCAGTACCTTGTCCTCATGCTTGTATGGGATGCCCAGGCCGCCGCCCAGGTCGATGAACTCGAAGTTTATGCCCAGTTCGCGGCCAACCTTGCCGATGTTGTCCATCAGCAGCCCCGTGATGAAGCGGAAGTATTCCGGGTCCCGTATGCAGGAGCCTGGCATCATGTGTGCGCCGAAGCGTGTGATGCCTGCCTCCTTTGCCAGGCGGTATGCGTCCATAATCTGGTCAGGATGCACGCCGAACTTCGCATTGGGGCCGCCATTGCACACGAAGTCACCCACCTCGCACTGCCCATAGCCTGGATTCAGGCGGAAAGACAGGAACTTCGGCTTGCCGTACTTGTGCACGCGGGGCATGATTGAAATGTCATCTAGATTGAAGATGACGCCAGATTCAAGACCCTGCTTGATATCGTAGTCTGACTGGAAATTGCCCGAGAACATCACATCCTCGCCGCCAAGTCCCAGCTTCTTCGCCAGCAGAATCTCATTGATGGAGGCCGCATCTATGCCCGCACCTTCCTGCCGCAGTATGTTCGCAACCGCCAGGTTGTTGTTGGCCTTTATGGCGTAGAAAAAACGGAAATCTGGATAGTATTTCCTGAAGGCGGACAACGCCCGGCGGAAGTTCGCGCGAATGCGGTTCTCCTCGTAAACGTATGTAGGCGTGCCATATTCGCGGGCGATTGTCTCCACTGGCACGTCTTCCAGATAAATCAAACCTTTGCTGTCAATGCGCATTTTTATGCCTTTGTCGTTTGTGTTTAAATCTCGTGCACAAAGAGGCCGTCCCTCAACTTCGGCTCAAACCAGGTGGACTTTGGAGGCATGATACCCCCCTCGTCCGCAATCGCCATCAATTGGTCCAGCGTGGTGGGATACATGGAGAACGCCACCTTCGCCTCCCCTGAATTGACACGTTTCTCCAGTTCCGCCGTGCCGCGTATGCCGCCCACGAAGTCAATCTGCTTGCTTGTGCGTGGGTCGTCTATGCCCAGCAATGGCTGCAATACCAGGCTCTGGAGGCGACTTACATCCAGCTTGCCAATGGCGTCTGTATCCACATCAGGCAAGGTCAAGCCATACCATTTGCCACCGCAGTAAACGCACACGTCGCCTGGCTTGGCTGGCACTGGATTGCTGACAGGCGACAACGGCGCCACCTTGCCCAGCTCCGCCAGGAAACCAGCCTCGTCCCTGCCGTTAAGCGTGAAAACCACGCGGTTGTACGCCAGAATGCGCAACTGCGATGCAGGGAATATCACCGCCAGGAAACGGTCCGCCTCGCCTGAACTGTCCGCCGCGTATGTGCGTGATGCGGAGGCCGCCCTATGATGTCCGTCCGCAATATACAGTTTATCTACATTTCCGAATGCATTTTGCATTGCAGAGGTGTTTTCAATGCGCCATCCAGTATGGGAGATGCCATCCTCCGCCACAAAGTCGAAGAGGGGCTTCTGCTTCATGGTCTCAGCCACGATTGCATCGATGGCGGCATTGTCCTTGTATGTGAGGAATACAGGCCCCGTCTGCGCACGGAGCGTGGAGATGTGCCTGGTGCGGTCATCTTCCTTTTCGCGGCGTGTCTTCTCATGCCTGAGGATGCGGTTCTCATTGTAGTCCTTTACCAGCGGCGTCGCCACGATGCCAGTCTGCCTGCGGCCATTCATCACCAGCGAATACACGTAGAAATGCGGTTCCGCGTCCTTTTTCAAATGTTCAGCCGCCAGTTTCTTCCAGTTTTCCTTCGCCTTTTCATAGACCTGCGGCGAATACACATCCTCCACATCCAGGTCGATTTCCGAGCGCGTCACATGCAGGAAGCTGATTGGATTGCCAGCAGCCATGGCCGCGGCCTCCTTCCTGTTCATCACATCGTATGGCAATGTGGCAATCTTTGCCGCCTCGTCTCCATTCGGAATATAGGCGTTAAAAGGCAATACTTTCATTTCTTTCGTGTTATGGTGTTACAGTTTCTATTCAATGCAGGCACAATGCCTGTCTCAAGTAGCGTAACATATTGCGGATTAACCTACTGTCAAACAGAAAAGTGAAAAGTCATTACAGATATCCCATAACGCAATTGATAGTTCTGTAGGAAATAAGTAGGGGCAGAATCTGACAAAATCACTTTTCAGATATGCCAAGTAAGGGGCCGCAGAGCGGCCCTACTCGCTGGTAGGGCATGATTTTCTACTATTGTGAAAATGTTATGGGATATCTGTGAAAAGTCATTGTGCAAAATGCACGCCCCTGTAATGTGCCAGTCTCCCCTATGTGTTTCCATACGCCACCGGCGCTGAACAACTTTATTGCTTATCAATTTGGGTTCTTGTGAAAATATGCCTATATTACCCAAAACTGAACAGTTACAATGGACTGCGTCTCTGCGTTGAGATTACGCCAGCGTGACAGTATATGTGCCTGGCGTGGCAAACTTCTCGCCGCTGACGGCCACAAAAATGTTGACTTCTGTGTCGCCAGCATGCCTTTCGCAAAGTTCATCCAATGCCATTCCCTCGCCCCGGTCAAGCACATCGAACCACCTGTCCCCGAAAACATACACATTCACATTGTCGGAGAATTCCAGCGTGCTATATCCTTCCGCCAGCGCGTCCTCCAGCTTCAATGAAAAACAGTCTTCCTTGTCGATGAAATATCTGGGCCAAAACACGAGGTCCCAGTCCCAGATTGGATATGGGTCATAGTGTATCCATTCTGCGCGAGAGGTGGCCTCGTTCATTATGTGGTACACATTTTCCTTGCCGCAAAGCCAGCCATTTCTGGTATTTTCACCCTTCATCCAATCCAGCAGGTCAACGGCGCCAGAAATGGAATTGTCCCCGTTTTCAGCCGCCGCGCCCTGGAAGTACTGCGCCACATCGTGCTCTCCTACATCGTATGCGGTTCCCTTGAAGGAACTTTTAATGCCCTTCCTCTCCTCCCATGCCTGGCTGTCCAGGTAAATCCTGCCAGTGCCAGAAATGCAGTCTTTTTCCCAAAGTGCAGTAGCTTGCCCAAGCAAAAACAGTTCACCATTAACCTTCAGGGCATCGCAATCCCGCACCTGCCAATCGCCTGTCATTTTCAGGCTGGCGTTCTTCTGAACCTCAATCTGGTTCTTGCCCTCGCCAAAATCCACATCGCCTTCCAGCGTCAGGCTTGCCCCTTTCTTCACCGTCAGCTTGTCGTTAGCCTGGCCACAAGCCACACTGCCGCCAATGCCGCACTCGCCACTGAATGAAATGCTCACATTGCCCGTCACATCGCCATCTATGCGGCTGTCCTTAATCGTCACCTGAGAAAGCGCATTGCCAGACACTGTGCAATCCAATACGCCCAGGGTGGAATTTTCCAGTAAAACAGACGAAGGCAAGAAAATGGTGCCACCGAGCATACAGTCCTTCAAGGAAACGGTGCCAGCCAGTTTGTACACATCCGAGCCATCCGCTTTCACAGTATGCTCGCCCATGGAAATGGAGCTTTCCATTGCCGTGACGCCCTGCATCTTCACTGAATTGTAGCCCGATATGTCACCGCCTAACTCCAGTCTCTTCAGGCTGAGGCTTCCCATCAGCAAAGTCATCTCCCCAGAAGCATTGCTGTAATGGCGCCCGCCACGTATGCCACCCGCTAGGCAGCCGCCTTCTGCGCTGACATTGGCATATCCGGAAATGCCGCCACTTACAGTCGCATCAAGCAGTTTCAGCTTTCCACTGGCAGCTTCAGTCACGTTCGGTATGCAGAACAAGAAGTCACTGGCTGCATAGTTGGCCGCCATGACATACGCCTCTGCATCCGTTGGCGCCGCATAAACTGGACGATGACAACAATAGCCATAATTGCTGTTCTTCAACTCAATCGCCAGCATGTCCTGCGCAATGCCGCCTACCTGCGAGGAAATCACAGTCACTTTGTCGTATCCCGTGATGTTCCCGACATTTGAATTGCTGACGCTGATGCTGCCGCCATGGGATGCCCTGTACTCGGATTTCTCATTTATGTCAGCGCAATCATTGGAGTATTTTGTGCTTTTGCTGTAGGAATAGCATCCATTCTGCAACCCCATGACCTCGTCTTCCACCGCCCAGGAAAAATCACCGCAAATTGCATTGGAAACAGTGACTTTCTCATACCCTGACACTCGCCCATGCACTTGCGCGCCCCCGCTGATTTTGATGCTGCCAGTGCTCGACTTTGCCAATGTCTTCGCCTCTTCTGAAGAACCTTTGTCAATGTAAAGGACGTAGCCCGACTGCGACACATCCTCGTTAAGGGAACTACTGCTCTGCAGGCTGCCGCCTGTGATGTCCCCTTCAACAATGGAACCGCCCACACGCACGGTCTTGTAACCACGCACATCGCCGCCTACACAGCTGCCATTGCGCAACTTCAGCGTTCCACTGGCTAACTGCCTCTCGCTGCGCTTCTCCTTCAGGACATGTTCCTCGTCATGACGCATGTAGAAGGGCATGTATGGAAACTCATAGACATCCCTGGTCTGACGTCTCTCGGTAAATGTCTTGACACTGCTCCTTGCCTCCTGCCTCTGGCCGCCTACAACAGAGCCAGTGCTGCTGCTGTCCAACGTCACGCTGCCATATCCCAGCACATCAGCCAGCTGGCAGTTGGTTGCATTAAGGCTTGTGTTGCCGGCATTTGCCTTCATGGTGAAGTTCTCGCCAGCCTCCTGCCTCTTGCCGCTGGTGGTGGTAAGCATGCTGTCGTTCCCATAGTCAGACACAACTGTGGCAATGCAGCTGTCCTCCTTTGCCACGTAGCTGCTGAACAGGCCAAGTTCATTCTCCCGCCAGAGGGAAACGCTTCCTTCAACGCACAAAGGCGCCTCCACCAGACCATTCAACTTAACCGTGCCAAAACCGCTTATGAACGCAATATTGCCAATGCCGCTGACTTTTGCTGCGCCGCCAGTGGAAATGCTGTCCTTTGCATCAATGCGCGACACATACTCCCCGACCACGCCTTCCTCGCCACTTTGCTCCCTACGCAATTTATGCGAGCCGACTATCCCCTCAACGCCCGCAATGTTCCAGTCACCCTCTGCCACCAAAGCCACATTCCTGTACCCATGGATGCCTTCAGGATAACTGCCTGCCTCTTTCACACGAAAATCACCCTTGACAGTGTATTGCTCGCGCTCCAGAACTATATCTCCATTTTTTTCCATGATGCCATCTGCCGTCAAAAACTCATATAGTGGCATGTACTATACCACCATTCCCCCAAAAACATACTTAATGCCATGCATTTGAGTTATGGTTCATTAAAAATAGCAAAGTCGAAGACGCAACTTTGATACTTGACACATAAATTAATGTCATACTTGCAATCTTAGTAATTATTGACATAGTATCATTCAAAATCGACTTTTCATATCTTACATTGGAGGTAATTTCAAGACTATAGCGCCAAGCCGCAAACTGGCAGAGCCACTGGCTTCAGCCGGCAGAAAAGGCCTGCGATCAGAGCCGCCGGCTTCAGCCGGCGGAAAAGGCCTGCG
>JAFZZD010000629.1 GCA_017615955.1 Victivallales bacterium | reverse complement strand
CACTGTCCACTTTTAATTTAAGGAAAGTGTTATGAGAAGTTTGTTTGTAGCGTTTTTCTCGGTGGTTTTGGCGGCTTTTGCGGCTGGGAATGCCAAGTTGTCGCCATGGGAGGGGGACTTTGTCCTGGATGGCAAACTGAATGAGGTGGGCTGGCAGAAGGCGGAGACCCACTCTGATTTCAAGCCCACCAGCGCCAAGGGGCAGAAGACCGTGGAAGTCGGCACCTGGTTCAAGATGTGCGGCGATGCGGATTATCTGTATGTGGGCGTGGACTGCGTGGAACCCCGCATGGCGGAACTGGACCGCAAGGGCGGCATCTGGATAAGCGACGGCGTGGAATTCTTCTTCTGCCCAACGGGAAAGGGCAACGAATACTACCAATTCCGCGTCAATGCAGTGGGACCCGTGTTTTCCATGTACTATGCGGAAGGCGGTGCAATCCGCCCTGACCCATACGCGCCATTCTGGGAGCATGCGGTGGATCTGCGCAAAGACGGCTGGTCCATCGAGATGCGCATTCCATGGCGGGCCTTCTATATGACCAGCACCCAGGCATGGAGCCAGACCTGGCGCCTGAACGTGGCAAGGAACAGGCGCGTAGCCAGGCAGGACATGAGCTGGGCACAATTGGTGGACGACTTCCACGAGACAAAGTTGTTCCCCTTGATGGATGGCTTTCCCAAGAAACGTCCTGAGGAGGAAGTGTGGATCAAGGGAGCTGTGCTCTCGGCTGAAGCAATGAAGGACGGTGTGTGCAAGGGCACGCTTGCCGTGGAGATCAGCACCTTGCAGGAAGGCAAATACACCTTGAAATGCCAGGGCATCGGGGACAAGGCGAAGCCAGTGCAGGCTGTGCTGAAGAGCGGCGTCAATAGCCTTTCCATATACGAGGCTGAATTCAAGTCCACTGGCAGGAACCAGATTTCCATGGTGCTGGAGAAGGCTGGCAAGGTGGTCGGCGAGAGGTATTATACAGTGGTGGTGCAGTTCACGCCTGTAAAAGTGAGGTTGAGCCGTCCAGAATACAGGAATACATTCTATCCTGGGCAGGACAGCGGCGTCATTGCAGGTGAAATCGAGGTGATGCTGCCAGATGTGAAGGCCGTTGAATTGAAGTTTGACGGCAAGGCGGCGGGGCGTCTGAATGTGGTCAATGGCAAGGCAAGCTTCTCCTTCAAGACAAAGGAGCTGGCTGATGGAAAGCACACGCTGTTCCTCACCTTGCCTGGCAAGGAAACCGAGAACACGAACATCCCCATTTACAAGTATAGCAAAAATGACACGGGGCACACTGGCGCCTGGATTGAAAATGGCTGGCTGGTGGTGGACGGCAAGCCAAAGCTGCCCCGTCTCATCTACGCACACTACTATCATGGCGGCAAGGCATTGGATGAAAAGACCGAGACGGATGACCTGGGGCTTTCTGGCAAGGACAGGCTGCTGCGCAAGGTCAACGAGCCAAAGCGCCTCATTGCGGACATCGAATACCGCGAGGCCACCAGGGATGTGAAGCCCTGCCAGCAGATGTATGACGTGATGCGGGCCTTCATCGAAAAGAACCGCAATGCGGATTTCGAATACTACTATTTCAGCGACGAGCCAGAGTGCCGCGAGGTGTCGCCTGTGTATCTGAAGCATTTGTACGAGTTTGTGAAGGAGCTGGATCCCTGGCATCCCATGATGATTACGTCCCGTTCACCTGCCCGCTATCTGGATTGCGCGGACATTCTGGTGCCGCATCCATACACGGGACCCATGCTGGACGGCAAGGGCGGGCGCTTCCTGAACGTGCCTATACAGCGGGTGCGGAACTACGTCACCCAGATCACAGGACGCAAGGACAAGGTGGCCGGCATCATGAGCCAGTTCTTCAGCTACAAGGGGAACAGCGTGTATGCGGACTATCCCACTTTTGAGGAACTGGAATCCCAGACGTGGAGTTGCGTCGCCAATGGTGCGCACTTCATCTATCCTTATGCCTACCATGACCTTGGTGACAGGCCAGTCATCTACGAGGGACTGCGCTATGTGATGACCTCATTGAGGGCACTTGAGCCAATCACGCTCCTGGGCAATACCATCAAACTGAACTGCGATTTGCCTGACACCTGCGATGCCGCCATTTTGGAAAGGAACGGCAAGTACCTGTTCATTGTGGTGAATCTCCTGCCAACGGCGCAGAAATTGTCCATTGATGATGCGCAGCTCAAGAAGATAAAGCAGTGGCATTTGTTCCGCGCCGAGGGTGCAAAACTGGAGGGTGGAAAGTCCAAATACGCATTTGAACTGAAACCATACGAGTGCGTTGTGGCCACATCCGAGCCGGTGGGAGAGGAACTGCTTTCACGCAAGGCAGTGCTGGACAAGATTGCGCAACTGGACAAGGAACGCCTCTCCCGCCCGAATCTGCTGCTGGAAAATGGCCTGCGCATAGAGATCAGCAGCTCCAACCAGCCCAGAACCACACTTGGCATGCGCAACAAGCTCTTCGATGGCACACGGGATGTCTATGCCTGGAGCAATGCGGACAACTACAGCAAGGCCGATACATTTATCGACATGTCATTCGTGCAGAAACTGGTGCCTGAATTCCGCAAACTGCGCATCTATGGCTATCCTCTGGATGAAAAGGTGCAGGTCTCTATCCGCAAGCGGGGCGAATGGAAGAAATTGACGCCAGTAAGTGTCAAAAAGGAGAAGTACATAGTGGAATACGACTTTGGGGACAAGAGCCGCACAGTCAGGATGCGCCTGGACTTCCCAAAGAAAAACACGCCATTGGAATTGTACGAGATTGAATTAGAACCCTAAAACGCAGAGGCGCAGGGTTTTAACGCAGAGGCGCGGAGGCGCGGAGTTTTTTTTACAATAATTCTATTGTTGCGTTTTCGCTAAGGCAACTTGAGTGGGCGCCGCCTCGGCGCCCACATTGAATATTGGAGGTATAATTTATGGACAATGTTGTAATCAAGGAGAATTTCTCGTTGACGTCGGCTGGACGGAGTTTCCGGGGCGATTGCATACCGCTGCGAGGCAGCGCGATCCTTGTGATACAGGGCGAGGGCGGCATGCTGGGATGCGGATATCTTTCCGTGGAGACGGCGGACAAGTTGGGGCATGCGCTGGCGGTTGTCACTGGCGTTGCCAACTACGATGACATGCTGGCGGCAAAGGTGGTGCGCGTTTCAAAGGCGGCTGCCGCCAAAGGCGTCAAGCCTGGCATGGACGGAAAAGAGGCCTTGCTGAAGATGAATTAGTTTAGCATTGCCAGGGATATGGCATTGAAGACGGCATGCAGGATTATGGATAGTGGCAGGCCGCCTTTTTTTTGTGCCAGGTGCAGTGCAAGTCCCACCAGGAACAGGCCAGGCGTGTATTGCGGGCAACCATGGAATATCGCGAATATGACGGCTGTAAGGTATGGGGCGCCTGCCTGCCAATAACTGCGGATAGTTCTGTATAGGATAAGGCGCATCAGCAGTTCCTCGGTCAGTGGCGCAAGGAATGTGCAGGAGAATACCAGAATCATGATATGAAGCTGGCTGGCATCTGGCGGCAGTATGGCAAAGTTCTGCTCGATTATAGGCAGGCCCAGTCTTTTGCAGAACCAGGTGGCTGGTGGCGTCACCAGCGCAATTGCGGGATACAAGATGGCCAGCGTGATTACTACATGCAAATGCATTCACGCAAGGAAGGCATTTTATCGGGTATATTGAAAGTTGCCTTGAAGCCATAATCGCGGCATGATGGCCTAAGCGATATCAGCATTGCACCAAGTCCGAAAAATTGTATGGGCAGCAGCGAGATTGTGAGACGCAGCAACGCATTATTGTGGAAACCGCATTTTAAAAGGCATCCGGTAATTGCCGTGCCAATCATCAGTGTCAGAAAAGAAAACAATGCTGGCAGTCTGTATTTTGTGTCTGGTATGTAAGTTTCCTCATTCATTGCAGGAAGGCGCTTGCTTCAATGGCGGAAAGGGCCTTTTGTGGTGTGGTTTGGTTTATGCACATCTTGTCGCATTGAGTTTTCAGGCAACCAGCGCAGTCGCAGTCCTCTGGGTAGAAAATCAACTTTTGAGATGTGTATGGTTCCCAGATGCCGTGTGGGTTGCGATTGGAATATATGCCGATGCAAGGCAGTCCAAGTGCGGCGGCCAGGTGTATAAGCCCAGTGTCATTGCCAAGATATGCCTGGCATTGCCTCATTGCGCATTCAACTTTTGGCAGAGGCCTGCCGATAATTGTGTGGCCAGGCACCATTTCATTGAGCCGTTCGCATATAGTCCTTTCGTTTTCGCCGCTGAAATACACTGGCGTGCAATTGTACTTGGCGGCGGTTGCCTTGAGCACGGTGGCATAGTTTTCCAATGCCCAGCAATTCACTGGCATGTTGGCGCCAGGCGCGACCGCAATGTATTTTTTGCCAGGAGGCAGAGGATTTGGCGTTGATTTTGCCAGTTCAGGTAGGCCCCCGTCTGCAATTGGGGCGATGCCATTTTGCGACAGCAGCTCCAGCATCATTTCGGCCACTTGCATATTTGCCTGTATGCATTGTGGCGCGATGATCTTCCTGCAACCGCAAAGACGAAGATATGTGCAGAGGCGTTTGACGAGGCGCATTGTCAGCGGAGGGCAGGGCGGAATTAGCACAATGCCCAGGTCCCATTTTTCGCGGCGCATCTTGGTAAAGAAGCGTAGCCTGTCCAGCAATCGGGCAAGAAAGCCGCCAGAAGTGGACATCTTCACAAAGCAATCCACCAGCCCCCTGCCGCCAAGAATGTCCTCTGCCGCCACAATGCCAGGTGCCGCCGCCTCGCTGGCCAGCGTAATGCGGGCAGGCAGCGCCTTCAGGCTGCGCAATGCAGGTATCATCACCAGCGCATCGCCCAGCCTGCAATTGGATATGACAAGGATGT
>JAFZZD010000628.1 GCA_017615955.1 Victivallales bacterium | reverse complement strand
CGCTTCGCGGCTTCAATTACCTCCCCTCATGGGGAACATAGCGTTTGCCAATAATATATGATTCATGAAGTAATTTCAACATTGTTTGTTCAATATTCACCATAGCTGTCCCATAACTAGTCAAAGCCACTTATTCAAGAAGTTGCGGCTGGCGTAAAATCAATTGTCAAAACATTAAACAATGTTATATTTAGGCGATTTTTTTTGTTGCTTAATTGGGTATAATTGCAAGAAAGGAAAACTATGACGAAAATCACTTTTATGGGCGCAGGCAGCACCGTTTTCGCGAAGAATGTGCTGGGTGACTGCATGTGCACAGAGAGTCTTAAGGACGCTGAAATCGCGCTTTACGACATCGACCAGGAGCGTCTCAACGAATCATACAAGATGCTTTGCAACCTTAATGCGAACATCAATTCCAACAGGGCGAAAATCACGCCATTCCTGGCGGTGAGAAACCGCCGCGCCGCACTGCGCGGTGCGGACTTCGTGGTAAACGCCATACAAGTCGGCGGCTACGAACCCTCCACTGTGATCGACTTTGAGATCCCCAAGAAATACGGTCTGCGCCAGACCATTGGCGACACCCTGGGCATCGGCGGCATTTTCCGCGCACTGCGCACAATCCCCGTGCTGGAAGGCTTTGCAAAGGACGTGCGCGACGTATGCCCCAACGCCTGGTTCCTCAACTACACCAATCCAATGTCCATACTCACTGGTTTTCTCCTGCGCCACGGCGGCGTGAAGTGCGTGGGCCTTTGCCATTCGGTGCAGGTATGCGCCTCAGCCCTGCTCAAGCAGCTGGACTTGTACGAAAAGTACAATCCCGTGCGCTGGAAAATCGCTGGCATCAACCACATGGGCTGGCTGCTGGAGATCAGCAAGGACGGAAAGGACCTATACCCCGAAATACGCAAGGCAGCAGAGAAGAAGAACAGGATCGCCCGCAAGAAGGACGGCGAGAAGCATCATGACATGGTGCGCTTCGAAATAATGAAGCACTTCGGCTACTACAACACGGAATCCTCCGAGCACACAGCGGAATACCATCCATACTTCATCAAGAGCCAGTATCCTGAACTCATCGACGAGTTCAACATCCCGCTGGACGAGTATCCAAGGCGCTGCGTCGCCCAGATTGACAGCTGGCGCAAGATGAAATACGACCTCACCAACAACGTGAAGCTCACCCACGAGAGAACCAACGAATATGCCTCACGCATAATGGACGCCATGCTCACCAACGTGCCATACGAGATCGGCGGCAATGTGCTGAACAATGGCCTCATCGACAATCTGCCCCGCGAGGCGGTTGTTGAAGTGCCCTGCATGGTAAACGCCAATGGTGTGCAAGGCTGCTATGTGGGCAGCCTGCCGCTTGCCTGCGCAGCCCTCAACATGACGCACATCAATGTGCATCTGCTTACCATCGAGGCGGCTGTAAAACGCTCCCGCCAACTGGTCTATGAGGCGGCCATGCTGGATCCGCACACCAGGTCTGAAATGACGCTGGACAACATTCGCTCCATGTGCGACGACCTCTTCGAGGCGCACCAGCGCCAGGGCATGATTCCTGACTTTACCTGAGTTGCTAGTGG
>JAFZZD010000627.1 GCA_017615955.1 Victivallales bacterium | reverse complement strand
TGTTATGTGGGCGCCGAGGCGGCGCCCACATTAGCGCAATTGGCGACAGAAACGCTGTTCACGCAAAGGCAACCTGAATGGGCGCCGCTTCGGCGTCCACATAAGACAGCATTCTGACGTGATTTTCCCTATTCCTGCTTGGTGATTTGTATGTTCAGTTCATCCAGCTGTGCCTGGTCAACGGTGCTGGGCGAATCTGTCATAAGGCAGGTCGCGCGGGCCGTCTTCGGGAAGGCAATAACCTCGCGGATGGACTTCGCGCCGCAAAGCAGCATCACAAAGCGGTCAAGGCCGATTGCCAGGCCGCCGTGTGGCGGTGCGCCAAAGGAGAATGCCTCCAGCAGATGCTCGAAGCGCAGCTTGGCCTCCTCGTCGGAAATGCCCAGGGTGCGGAACATGAGAGCCTGCCTGTCGGACTGGTGGATACGTATCGAGCCGCCGCCCAGTTCCACGCCGTTTAGCACCACGTCGTATGCCTTAGCACGCACTGAACCAGGGTCGCTCTGCAGTTTTGGAATATCCTCGTCCATAGGGCTGGTGAATGGATGATGCACCGCCACGAAGCGCTTCTCCTCCTCGTCCCAGTCAAGAAGCGGGAATTCGATCACCCACAGGAACTTCATCATGTTGGGATCTTTCACCAGGTTGGCCTTTTCCGCCACAGCCAGGCGCAGGCGTCCCATTGCCTCGCAGGCGACGCGCCACTTGTCCGCAATGATGAGGATGACATCACCGTCCTCGGCCTTCATAGCCTCCGCCAGAGCGGCCATCTCGTTTTCATTGAAGAACTTTGCTGCAGAGCCAGTGAAGGCGCCGTTTTCACGCTTGAGCCAGACCAGCCCCTTTGCGCCGAACAGCTTAGCCGTGGCGGTCCAGTCATCCAGCACCTTGCGGCTTGCGGCGGCGGCCATACCCTTGGCGTTGATAGCCTTCAGCACGCCGCCAGCGGCCAGCGTCTCGCTGAATGCCTTGAACTCCGAGGCAGTGAATATGCTGCTCACATCCTGGATTTCCATGTCGAAACGCATGTCAGGCTTGTCGCTGCCGAAGCGGTTCATGGCGTCAGCGTATGTCATGCGCAGGAACGGAGTCTGAATGTCGCGTCCCAGAGTCTCCTTGACCACGGTGGCGATCATGTTCTCCACCAGCGTCATGATGTCCTCCTGGTCCACAAAGCTCATTTCCAGGTCGATCTGGGTGAATTCCGGCTGCCTGTCCGCCCGCAGATCTTCATCGCGGAAGCAGCGCGCAATCTGGAAATAGCGTTCAATGCCGCCCACCATGAGGAGCTGCTTGTACTGCTGCGGTGCCTGGGGCAAAGCGTAGAACGTGCCTGGCTTCACACGGCTTGGCACCAGGTAGTCCCTGGCACCTTCAGGCGTGCTCTTGCTGAGGATTGGCGTCTCCACTTCCACAAAGCCATGCTCGTCCAGATAGTCGCGGCAGACTTTTGTGATCTTGTGGCGCAGGCGCAGATTGTCCAGGATGCCAGACCTGCGCATGTCCAGATACCTGTATTTCAGCTTCAGGTCCTCGCTGGCGGCCGGGTCTTCAAGATGGAATGGCATGGGCTGGGCAACATTCAATATCTCCAAAGATGTGACCTCCACCTCGACTGCGCCAGTTGCGCGTTTGGCATTGACCATATTTTCAGGACGCGGGCGAACAACGCCCTCCGCACGAAGCACCCATTCCTCACGGACGTCCTTGGCGGCGGCAGCCACATCTGGCGTCTTCTCGGGGTCGATGAAAAGCTGGGTGATGCCTTCCCTGTCCCGCAAGTCGATGAAAATCATACCACCCAGATTGCGGCTTGAATTGACCCAGCCGCACAAGGTGACGGACTGCCCAATGGCATCCACTGTTAGTTCATTGCAATTGTGTGTGCGTTTGAATGACATAAAACTACCTTCTATTTTGGGTTCTTGTTGGTACTTATCTAAGCATGGATGAAATCGTCTCGGACACCTTGTCCAGCGCCAGGCTTTCCTGTGAGGCCTCTCTCATGTTACGGCACAGCACCTGTCCCTTCGCCAATTCATCTTCGCCAAGGATGAGGGCGATGCGGCTGTTGTACTTGTTTGCCGTGCGCATCTGAGCCTTCAGGCTGCGGGCGCTGAAATCGACTTTTATGCGAAGGCCGCCCATTTCCCTGCGGAGTTTCTCACCAAGCGCCAGCCCATGGGGCACGGCTGCTTCGCCCAAGCAAAGCACCACCACGTCCATGTCTGTGCTGCCCTGCGCGGCAACGCCTCTGCTGGCGCGTGCCATGAGGATGCGCTCCATGCCAGCGGCAAAGCCAATGCCTTCCACTGCCGCCTTCATTCCAGGCGGTGTGATGCGGTAGCGCCCGCCACCAGCGATTGCGTCCTGCCCGCCCAGTCCTGGATGGGTGATTTCAAACACGGTGTGTATGTAGTAGTCCAGCCCGCGCACCAGCCTGGGCGCGATCTCGTAAGGAACGCCCAGCTTGTCCAACGCCTGGCAGACCCGGCTGAAATAGGTCTTGCTCTCCTCGCAGAACATCTCCGAGATGTGCGGTGCGCCGTTGATGATCTCCTGGCAGGCGGGGTTCTTGCAGTCAAGAATGCGGCTCACATTCATGTTGAGGCGCCTCTGGCAGTCCTCGCACATGCAACCGATGTGCGGTGTGAAATACTCGGTCAACGCCTGTGAAATGACTGGCCTGTCCTGCGGCAGGCCCCGGCTGTTCAGCAGCAGTTTTCCACCGCTTGCGCCCACCTTTTCCAGGAAGAACCACAGCATGGCGATGCACTCCGCGTCCATCCAGGGGGAATTGCTTCCCACCGCCTCCACGCCGATCTGGTGGAACTGGCGACGCCTGCCGGCGGCTGGCCTTTCGCCACGGAACATGGGGCCCATGTAGAAAGTGCGCACGTCCTCGCCCTGCTCAATGCCCTTGTTGGCGATGGCGCGAATCACGGCGGCCGTGCCTTCGGGGCGCAAGGTCAGGCTGCGCCCTCCCCTGTCCTCGAATGTGTACATTTCCTTCTGCACCACGTCGGAACTTTCACCCAAGTTGTGCACAAACACGTCCGTCCTCTCGAAAATCGGCGTGCGCACCTCGCAATATCCATATCTGTGGAAGACGTCGCGGGCGGTGTTCTCCAGTTCATTCCAGTCAAAAAGTTCAGGCTCCCATAAATCAGAGGTGCCTGGAAGCGGTTCAGTAACAGCCATAATCTCCTATCTCCTAAAAATCATTCCTGGACAACAGACGGCTCCAGTTTCGCAATATGCTCCTTCATCACCTTGCCCGGCTTGAAACGAGGCACCACACTGCTGCCTCGGTCTTCGCCGTTCTTGGAGCGGTTCTTCCGCAGCACGGGTTGGAACGTGCCAAAATTGCGGAACTCCACACTGCGGCCCTTGCCCAATTCCTGCACGATGAAATCCAGGCTAAGCTGGATGATATCCGCCACCTGGTTCTGTGTCATGTTCATTTCCTTGGCAATTCGCACTGCCAACTCATGTCTTGTCATTGCATCTGCCATATTCCTTTCTGTGTTTTGTATGTGTGCGCCAAAGTGGCGCACACTCAAGTTGCGTTTAGAGGTAATTGCAAAACTCTTGGAAAGGTGTGCTTATCCCGCTGGCTGAAGCCAGCGGCTCCGATAGTTTGCTCTTTAGTTACTTTTCTTTTCGAAGAAGGGGAAGTCCTCCTGCACCTTGTCCAGCACATTCTGGTCCTTCCAGCTGCCTGCGCCCCATCCAGTCACCGCAAAGTACTCGAACCAGCGCCTGTCCTCAAAGCCGCAAAGCAGATTGCGGCGCCTGTGCCTTTCCTCCGTCTGCGCCACCCATGCGGCTGAATCCCATTTGGGCGGGTTCTCCATGTCCAGGTTGTTCACGAATGGCAGCCATTCCTCCACCTGGGACCTGTGGCAGCGCAGCATCTTGATCTTGGTCTCCTTGACATCGTCCACGCAGACGCGGAAATGCCATATCACATCCTGGGCGTAGCCATCGATGTTCACCAGCACCACAGGAGGCTTGAAGCGGGTGACACGCGGGGCATTCATGGTGGGATATGCATTTGGCACGCCCAGCTGATACGCCACCAGGCGCACGGCTTCAGCCGTATGCTGATGGTCAATGTGTATTCCCGCCAATGGATTCACTGCCACTGGAGGCGCAATGATGTAATGAGGCGCGAATGCGCGTATGGCGTTCCACAGTCCACCCAGCATGTTGCGGTCGCAGAAAACCTGCATGTTCACGTGTGAGCCGTCCAGCTGCCTGAGGTTTTCATATTCGGCGCCGACCAATGCCGCGCTTGCCCTGGCCTCGCCGTCCCGCATCAGCGCCGTGGCATCCGTGTCGTATATGTGATGGCCGCTTGCGCCCCTGCTGGTGGTAAGCACCTT
Source organism: Victivallales bacterium (assembly GCA_017615955.1). The sequence continues at coordinate 261 of JAFZZD010000627.1, read as the reverse complement.
CAGTTCCACATCGTTGCCATAATGCTTGCGCAACATGGCAAAAAGCCCTGCAGCCTCGAATTCAAAGTCATCCTGATGCGCCATTATGGACATCACACGTAGCTTTTCCATTACAGTCTCCGTTTGTTCTTTCAGCCAATAAAATTAAAGTGCCTAAACATAGTATGCTATGCCAGTTATTTCAATTGGCTTCAAGTAAAATTTCATAGACATGAGATAATTTGCCATGTGGCATCCATGTGAGCGCCGAAGCGGCGCTCA
>JAFZZD010000066.1 GCA_017615955.1 Victivallales bacterium | reverse complement strand
TTTTTAAGATTTGGCAAGAGGATATATGCTTGCCACGTCTTGATAAAGAATAAAAATCTCTGCGTCTCTGCGTCTTTGCGTCTCTGCGTTAAAGAAGGGCGTCTTTGCGTTAGAAGCCAGCACTCGCCTCGATATTGAAGCCCTTGCGCATTGTTGAATCTGGCTCCATTGTGATATAGGGGTCATTTATGGTTTCAACATGCCCGTCGCCGAAACTCACGTTTCCAGTGCCATAGCGATATACGAGGGACCCTTCTGAATCTGGGTTTGTGAGAGTGCCTCCATGTTTGCCGAAGCCGCGTTGATGCGCATTCCACCATGTGACAGTTGAAAGGTTCATGAGTGCGCTGTCGCACATGAAGATTGCAATTGATGGCTGGTCCATTTCACTGACTTTTTTCATGCGCCTTTGCTTCCTATAAGAAGCATTGCTTTCCTTTCCAGTACGTGATTGATAGTTGCCGCATGTGACATTGCGGATGTAGTGGGTATATGAGAATTTATGGTCGGTATAACCACCCCATTCCTTGGTTTCTGCTGGGCAGACCAAGGTGGGCGTGAGTTTCATTCCATTCACATTGCTGTAGAAGGCCCCGCCTGGATAAAGATAGCCGATCATAAGTGGAATCCATGTCGGGCCTGAACCGCTTCCGTCCTTCCAGCACGCGGGCATAATCCAGTCCTCGTAGTCCTGCTGGTAGAATGTCTCGACATTGGTAAATGCCTTCATGTTGTTGGTGCAGGAAATGGTGCGTGCCTTGGTGCGGGCCTTGCTCAACGCGGGCAGCAGCATTGCAGCCAAAATGGCTATGATTGCGATGACAACCAGTAATTCAATCAGTGTGAAGGATCTTTTCATTTTAGTCCAGGAAGCAAATTGTATTATGAATGTGTTTAGAAGCCCTTGCTCAACCCGATGTTGAAGCCATAGCGCATGGTGTCATCCGGCACCATTGAGATGTATGGGTCATTCACCGAACCCACGTGCCCGTCGCCATACGTCAGGTTGCCGATGCCATAGCGATATACGAAACAGCCTTGTGATTCTGGATTTGTGAGGGCGCCGCCGTGCTTGCCAAATCCACGCTGGTGTGCGTTCCACCATGTGAATGTATGCGTATTGAGCATTGCGCTGTCACAGAAGAAGATTGCGATTGAGGGCTGGTCCATTTCATTGACCTTCTTCATGCGTCTCTTTTGCCTGTATCCCGCATTGTCCTCCTTACCAATGCGCGCCTGGTAGTTGCCGCAGGTGGTGTTGCGGACGTAGTGGGTGTATGCGAACTTATGGTCAGCGTAGCCGCCCCATTTGACTGTCTCGCCCGGGCATACAAGCAAAGGCGTGTTCTTCATGCCAGCCACATTGGATGTGAAGCTACCGCCAGGATACATATAGCTTATGTACAGCGGAATCCAGCTTGGACCAGAGCCGCTGCCGTCTTTCCATATAGCTGGCATTATCCAGTCATCGTAGTCGGACTGGTAGAAGTGGTCCACATTGGTGTGTGTCTTCATGTTGTTTGTGCAAGATACAGTGCGGGCCTTGATGCGGGCCTTGCTCAACGCGGGCAGCAGCATTGCCGCAAGAATCGCTATGATCGCGATGACAACCAGCAATTCTATCAGTGTGAATGACTTTTTCATTTTTCATCTCCTATATGTTGCAAACATTTATCTTTCTGCTGAATTTTAACAAAATAATTAGCTTTTGTCAATGGCTGTTGAATAAAAAAATCGGCGGTCTTATGAGGTTATTTTAAACTCCTGGAAAAGTCTGCTTTTTTTCCGCTGGCTAAAGCCAGCGGCTACGATAGGCGGCTACGATGGGCGGCTACGATGGGCGGCTACGATAGTTTGCTGCGTA
>JAFZZD010000626.1 GCA_017615955.1 Victivallales bacterium | reverse complement strand
TTCCCACTGACTGGATGCACTACCTGGATCTGGCGGACATCTACCTGAAGTGACGTTCGCTTTTTAACGCAGAGACGCATCCTTTAACGCAGAGGCGCAGAGACGCAGAGGCGCAGAGTTTTTTTTAACGCAGAGGCGCAGAGGCGCAGAGTTTTTTATTTGTTTTCAAAAAACGTGATTGTCCGAAGTGAAAACAATAAAAATCTCTGCGCCTCTGCGCCTCTGCGTTAAAAATCTCTGCGCCTCTGCGCCTCTGCGTCTCTGCGTTAAAGAGAGCGTCTCTGCGTTGTATTTATGATTTGGGTGCAGTGGCCGCAGTGGTGGCAGTTGCGGGCACAGGCGGCGGCGATGCCGCTTGTTGCCCAATCCTGTGGGAATGAGGGGTTGTGGAGCATTAGCGGCGCGAAGGCGGCGCTATGCTGGGGATCCAGCAAATCCAGCAGGTTGCCGTCATAGTGCCTTTCAGCGTATGCCTTTATTATCTTGCCTGGTTCAGGCACATTGCGGGTGGACAGTTTTACCAGGGAAACGTATGGTTCGAAAAGTGTGACGTCTTCTGGCCGTATCCAGGTGCCGCGCAGTATATCCTCCATGTTCCTGCCATTGGCGAAGTATTTTTTGCAGAGGAATACCTGGAAGTCCAGTTTCTTGCCTTCTACCGACTGGCGTTGCCTATTGTGCCCGTGCAGGTTGTCATGGAACTGCTGGTATCCACATTCGCGCAGGCAGCCGCTATTGACCTGCATCCCGAGTCTCTTGCCATTTGCTTTTGCCCAGGCCGCGCAGCATTTCATGTATTCAAAGTCCCGCTGGTGCTCGCGGCTTACATAAAATGAATCAAACAAGTCCTTGACGTATTCAAAGCCAATTGTCCCATGCATCCGCATATTCACGGAGGCACGTATTTCAATGCCAGGCGCAATGCGACGTAGAATGGTGGCAATGAATGGGGAAGTGCTGGTGACAACGTCTGGATATAGTCCCAGCTTGTCCATTTCCTCCAATACTGCGGCAACATGCTTTGCAAGCTCCTGGCTGACCGCAATGTCTCCATAGCAATTGCAGTTGAACAGCAAATCCAGTTTTATACCCTGCCGCCTGCACCACTTCAACTCCTGATGCATCCTGGCGTCCTTTGCATCGCCAAAGTCCAGCGGCGGCCTGCAACTAAGTGTATTTGGCCACGCAAAAAATACCTCTGCTATTCTAGGTATGTATTTTTCGCATACATCAATGAATGCTTCATTATTGAAATAGCCAATAGTTAGATTTCTCATAGCACTCCTTAATTATTCTATTTAGAGTTATTAATCAATGCATATAATGTAAACTAATAATTGTGCAATGCAAGTTGTGATTCTGGGAAGAGTTTCTGAAGGGACAAAGGGACAAAGGGACTAAAGGGACTAAAGGGACTAAAGGGACTAAAGGGACTACAGGGACTAAAGGGACTAAAGGGACTAACGGGACTAAAGGGACTAAAGGGACTAAAGGGACTAAAGGGACTAAAGG
>JAFZZD010000625.1 GCA_017615955.1 Victivallales bacterium | reverse complement strand
TCAGATTTTGGAGAGGTCGCCGTTGATGGTGATGCCACCGTCGGACACGATGATGGCGCCGTTCAGGTAGCTCGCTTCGCTGGAAGCCAGGAATGCGGCTATGCTGGCGATTTCCTCTGGCTTGCCATAGCGCCTGAGCGGGGTACGCAACTTCAGGAAGCGCTCCTCGTCAAAGGTGGAGTTCTCCGGATTGCTCTGGCGCATCATGGGCGTCATGATCGCCGCCGGCGCGATGCAGTTTGTGCGTATGTCGTAGCGACCGTATTCGGCCGCCAGGGACTTTGTCAGCTGCACGATGGCGCCTTTGGTGGCAGTGTATGCGTCGCAGTCTGGAATGCCGATGACGCCTGCGCTGGAGGCCGTGTTTATGATGGCGCCGCCAGTGCCTTGCTTGAGCATCTTCCTTATGCCGTATTTGCAGAAGAGGAACACGCTTCTCAAGTTGATTGCCATCACCCGTTCCCAGTCATTGTCGTCAATGTCCGTGATGCGGGCATCATGGCCCACCCAGTATATGCCAGCGTTGTTGTAGATGACGTCCAAGCGTGGCATTGTGTTCAGCATCGTCTGCACTTCAGGTGACGAGGACACGTTGCATTTTACAAAATGGCAGCCCAGTCTCTCAGCCTCCCGTCTGCCTTTCTCCTCGTTGATGTCCGCTATCCAAACCAGTGCGCCTTCGGAAATGAATTTCTCCGCGCCAGCCAGGCCAATGCCCTGTGCGCCGCCAGTTATGACAACGTATTTCCCGTCAAGTTTGCCGCTCATTTCACAAATCCCTTCACTGCATTGATTACGTCCTTCACGCCCAGGCCATACTGGTCCCGCAGCCATGCCTGTGAACCCACCTTGGTGACATTCACGTCCTGGAACGCCAGGCGCTTGAACGGCACGTTGCCGCAGCCTTCGTCCATGAGCACTTCAGCCACCGCGCTTCCCACGCCGCCCTGTATGTTGTGCTCCTCCAGCACCACGATGCCGCCAGTCTCCTTGGCCGCGCGGATGATGGCCTCCTTGTCAATGGGCTTGATGGAATACAGGCTCACCAGACGGCACTTGATGCCCTGTTTCGCCAGCTCTTCCACCGCAGCCTTTGCGTTGATGCCAATGGGACCCGCGAAGAACACAGTTGCGTCATTTCCTTCGCAAATGGTGGATGAGCCGCCGATGCGGAAGTCTGGCACGCCCTTGCCGTCATGCAGGTCAGGCTCGCCCTTGTAGCCGCAGCGGTAGTAAACGGGGCCGTTGTACGCCATCATGGCGTGCGTGGCGGCACGTGCCTCCACAATGTCCGAAGGCACCAGCACCACCATGTTGGGCAGCGCCCGCATGATGGCTATGTCCTCCGTGGAGTGGTGGGATATGCCCAGCTCGCCGTAGGACACGCCGCCGCCGATGATGACGATCTTCACATTGGCGTCATGGTAGCACACATCGTTGCGGACCTGTTCCAGGCAGCGCAAGGTGGGGAAGTTGGCGATGGAGTAGGTTATTGCGATGTTGCCTTCCATTGCCACGCCGCAGGCCACGCCAGTCATGTTCTGCTCCGCCACGCCGCAGTTGATGAAGCGGTCTGGGAATTCGTTGGCGAATGGCTCGATTTCGCCATAGCCAATGTCCGCCAGTATCATGAAGACACGGGGATCCTTCTCCGCAATCTTAAGCAGCTCCTGATTGAACGCCTTTCTCATTTTGCCACCTCCTTTGCGTAAGCATCTTCAATCTCGCGGATTGCCTTGTCCCGCAGTTCTTCGGTCAGTCCTCCATAGTGCCATTTGTAGTCGTTTTCCATGAAACTGACGCCCTTGCCCTTCACTGTGCGGAATATGATTGCCGTGGGCTTGCCGGTCTCCAGAGGAACCTGTTTCAACGCGGCTTCGATGGCCTCGATGTCATGGCCGTTGGCCTCAATTGCCCGCCATCCGAACATCTCCAGCTTGGGGATCAGCGGCTCCAGGTCAATGATGTCCTTGGATTGTCCAAGGGCTTGCAGGCGGTTGTAGTCCACCAACATGATGACATTGTCCCAATGATGCTGTCCAGCCAGCATGATTGCCTCCCAGCTGGAACCCTCGTTCAGGTCGCCGTCACTGCTCATGACGAATATCCTATGCTTCTTGCCAGCCTGCTTTGCCGCCATTGCCATGCCGCACGCCACGGGCAGACCGTGCCCCAATGAGCCAGTGGAGAATTCCACGCCTGGTATGTGGTGGGATATGTGCCCGCTCAGTTTTCCATCGTCGCAGTAGTAGCGGCCTAGCCATTCCAGCGGGAAATAGCCCAGCTCCGCCAGGCAGGCCAGCAACGCCGCGCCGCCGTGACCTTTGCTGAGGATGAAGCGGTCCCTGTCATCCTTTTTGGGTGCCTTGGGATCCACATTTAAAATGCTAGTGTAGAGGACAGGGTAGATGTCTGCCGTCGAAAGCATGCTGCCGATGTGTCCGCTTTTTCCTGCACACACCATCTTCAGACAGTGGATGCGAATCTTCTTCGCAAGTTCTTTGCAGAACTTCAATTGCTCTTTTTCCATGGTTTATCTC
>JAFZZD010000624.1 GCA_017615955.1 Victivallales bacterium | reverse complement strand
GCGCTTGCCTGGGGTTACGCATGGTTGCGCCCTCCGGGCGTACATTACCTACCCTCTTGGGGAACATAGCATTTGTCAAAAACAATGGCGTCCCAATACATCTATACAAAAAAGGCGTGTTTATGAGAAGAATATTTCTAGCTGTGTTTTTGCTTGCCTGTTGCATTTACGGTGCGATTACAATTGATGGCAGGCTGGACGAGGCCGAATGGCAGGCCGTGGAGGAAATGGGGGGCTTTGAGGCACTGGGCATCTCAGAGAACAAAGCCGTCCAGGCGCAGACCACGTTCAAGATCATCACACAGGAGAACCGCCTTTGCATCGGCGTGAAATGCGACGAGCCTCTGATGGACAAGCTGAAGGAAATGACTGCCAACAACAAAAATTCCTCAGGCGATGAAGATGACGCAGTAGAGATTTTCCTGACTCCCACGGGCAATGCCAGCTACGAATTCTACCAGTTCCGTGTTTGCCATGACGGCAAGTGCAGTTCACACTACTGGGCCGAGGCAGGCAGCATACAACCTGACCCGTATTTTCCGGAATGGAGCAATAAAGTCCATTCGGGCAAGGACTTTTGGTCCGTTGAGATTGAAATACCCATTGCCGCTTTCTACATGACCCCGCAGCAGCTCTGGAAGACGGAATGGGCGGTGAACATCGGGCGCAGGCGCAGGCCCGTCAAGGAAAACACTACCTGGGCACAGATGCAAAATAATTTTGCAGAGCCCGAAAAGTTCGCCAAACTGGGCGGCTTTCCAATGCGCAAAGCGGAAGACCATGTACAGATTTCTTCGGCAATGGCAAACATAAATTCCATGGAGAAAGGCAAGCCAGCGGGCGAGTTGTCCGTGAATGTGCATCTGTGCAAGGCTGGTGAATACGAACTGGAAGGCAGGACATTCAAGTTGAACAAAGGCCTGAACATGCTGAAAGTGCCCCATGTCTTTGGGCAGACAGGCAAGAACCTGGTGGAAATCGCGCTGAAGCGCAGCAGCGATGGCCGTGTATTCAGGCGCTGGTATCCCGTGAACGTGAAGTACGAACCCATAAAGTTCTGCCTGAACAGACCCCAGTATCGCAACAACTTCTATCCGGGGCAGGATTTCTCCAGCATAGAAGGCGAGATTGAATGCGCGATGAACAAGCCAGTCAATGTCAGCATCAGCGGTCCGGGCATAAAGAACCAGAAAACCACGCTCAAGCCGGGCAAGAAGGCATTCCGGTTCAAGACCTCCGACTTTGACTACGGCACCGCCATTATCAAGGCGGAGGCCGGCGGCATTACCAGAGAGTTGAAAGTGCGCCGCCTGAAGCCGACCAACTCCAAAATGGTCTGGATTGAAGACGGCAATCTCGTTGTCATGAATCCGGGCGAGAAAAAGGGAAAGGCAATACTTCCAAGGCGCATGAGCGCCACCTACCTCAGAGGCGGCGAGGCTTTCCGGCAACGCTACGAGGCGGACAAGGACCTGCACCTGGAAATCATCGGAGCCTGCAGCATTGACCCAGTGCGACTCGGACAGGACGTTGAAATCGACTATGGTTATTTCGACGTGAGGCCGCTGCAGACTCTCTTTGGAAAGATCTCGGATATCATCGACAAGAACAGAAACAGGAATTTCCACTACTACTACCTGTACGAGGATCCTGAATGCCACAACATTTCCCCTGTTTTCCTGAAACACGTGCATGACTTCATTGCAGAAAAGGATCCATACCACCCCATGATGATCGTCTCCCGCAAATGCGGGCAATACATCGACTGCGCCGACTGGTTTGAAACACGTCCCCGCCTAAATCCAATGATGGACGGCGGCCAGCGGACATTCGACTGCCCGATTGACACCATGGGCGACTTTATGGACGAAATTGCCCATTCCGGCAGAAAAGACAAGGTCATAGGATTCATGCCAACCTGCTTCAGCAACCGCGATGCAAACCCACTGTCCGAATATCCCACCTTCCAGGAAATCGTGTGCCATACCTGGGCGGGCATGATACACGGCGGCAAGGCCCTCCACCCATACACATACAGGCACATGGGGGACCGTCCATGCCTGTACGAAGGCATACGCTACATCTTCAGTACATTCGACGTGCTTCAGGACTTCATGCTCTTCGCCAGGAGAACCGTGCTGCACCGCAGCGACGAGTACGAGGTGGTTTTATATGAACTGGGCAAGGAGAAGATGTTCGCCGCAGTGAACTTCACCTCGGCCAATCAGGAAGTACATATCAAGGGGCATTCCGGCAAATATCTGGAATTCCGCGGCAACCGCAGCTTCAATGGCATTTCATTCACCCTGAAGCCCTACGAGGTAATAGTCGGCACCACGAAAAAGCGGGACGAAGGCCTGCCCACATACCAGCAGGTGCAGGCAAAGATTGACAAGCTTGAGGAACAGCGGCTTGCCATGCCGAATCTGCTTCTCGGGCATATCGACGATGTCAAGGTCACAGCCTCAAGGTCCATTCCCCTCTGGTTCAAGTTGTTTGATGGTGTGCGCGACGTATATGCATACGATGATTCCTGGGGGCAATGCCGCTTCGTGGAATTCTCGTTCACAAGGAATTTCATTCCCGCATTCACCAGCATAAGCATATACGGCAAAAACCTCGAGGATGCCATTGTCAAAGTCCGCAAGGCGGGCATCTGGCAGGAAATGAAGCCAGCCAGCAGGACAAAGGACAACTATATGCTGAAATACCTCTTTGACCAGGAATACAGCGCGGGCAACCTGCGCATTGAATTTCCCAGGAACCACATTGAACTGTATGAAATCGAACTCTTCAACAAAAATAGGCCAAAGTCGAATGGACAGTTTACCGCCAAGGCAAGCCATGATGACGAAAGGCATGACGTGCATGACAAGAGGGAATACGACTGGCAACTTGACGGCTCAAACGCAATATTCCAGAAAAAGCACTCCAAGGAAGTCTGGTTTGGGGATGACATTTATACGGAGCCGACTGCCGACGGCGGCTTCCTGTACCGGGGCAAGAATTCAAACCACTACATAAAACTGCTTCCAAAGCACTGGATTGAATTGGAACTCGTCAAGGTGAAGAAGCTGCCTGACTATAATTATTACAGCTGGAGCATGAACTTCTTCAGGGGCGTCGGCAAGATCTGCGGAAATGCCGCCATTTTCAACGAGGGTCTATACACTGTCAACCTGCCTGAAGTGACAAAGAACATTGAAGCACCTATGACAATGTTCAGCTATGGCCTTGAAATGCAGTTCAAGTACATACGCCTGGTGCGCGAACCCGAAAACTACTTGTGCGCAACGGTTGAAGGGAATTCAGCCATGGTCGCGCCAGGCAGCAAAATCATCGTCACACTGAAATTGAAGGAACCTTGCAAAGAAGTCACCTGCAAGATGACAAGAGACCTTGGACAGGGTTCCGCACCATTCTCCATCAACGAGACAGACAAGATTGAACTGAAACCAGTACAGGGCGACTTCAGCCTGTGGCAGGCGGTAATCAATGTGAAGAATTACTCCTTCACCGAAAGGGAAATTGGAAAACGCTCCGTCATGCTTCAGGCCGTCATCCAAGGCGGCAAAATCAACACGCCAATAATCACATACATACCAGCCGCCTTCAGGACAAGATTCCAGTAGAAGTAATTCCAAAGAGCTATGTTCCCAGTATGGGTAGGTAAATGGAAGCCGCGAAGCGGCTAGTGC
>JAFZZD010000623.1 GCA_017615955.1 Victivallales bacterium | reverse complement strand
TGCCTTGGAGGGCATTGTGATGCGCCAGGTGCTGTCACCAGTCTTGCTGATGCTGCATTGCACCTGCCCCTTGAAGTCTGGCGACACTGCCATTGCCTGCTTCGGTTCGCCTGTCAATGCCACTTGCTTCTTTGTAGGCGCAAAATCAAACACCAAATCTTTCTGTATGGGCGACCAGGTGCCCTTTGGCGCATTTGCGGGTATGGTCTGTCCCGCCTTGAGTTCAATGCCAGTGCCATTGAGCAAATGCAGCACATAACGTGGCTTGCCTCCAGGCGCATTTTCAATGTAAATGGAGGACAGCACCCCCTCTGGCACTTCTTCATATTTAACAATGGATTCCTCGGCAAAAAGCTTTTTCATCAGATTCCGTCCCAGTGACAGCAGTTCCGGACTTGGATTCCAAGTCACCTTGCCGCCGGCGGAACTTTCATCCTCGTTCAAAATCGAGCCGAATGTGAGCCGCGAATAGATGATGCGCCCCTTGCCGTATGGCGCTGAAATCACCACTGGGCTTTCATTCCTGCCCTTGGATGTTACCAGCACATCGCCTTTCACGCCACCCTTCAGCACGATAAAGCGGAACGCATTCAGCCCAGCTGCGTATGCACCCATGGTGCTTTCCAGATTATCCACCTTCGTGGAGGCAATAGGCAGCTTCAGCGTGGCGTTGAAAACATCCGCAAAGGGCCATTTCTTACGCTGCACAGCCAATTCGTTGTAAACACCAGCATGCGCACTGAGGTACACGGTGCCACCCGCTTCGGCAAAGACGCGTATCTTCGCCACTGTGTCGTCAGACAAATTGCCCGCATTCATCACCAGAAGAACACTGTAGTTGGACAAATCGGCAAGGCTCTCCTCCAGGATATATTCGTACTGTATGCCAAGGTCATTCAGCAATTCACCCATGCCCAGCGCCTCTGTGTTGTACGCGCAGTTTCTTGCGTAGTCCTTGCTGTTCGTGGAATATAGCAAGGCAATGCGGGCGGCTGGCTTGCAGTACCTGCGCTGCACTGGCATCTTCCAGCGCTGGAAATCGCCGTCCGCATTCTCAGGCTTCGGGAAAGTGCCAATGGCCCAGGTAACCTGGTTCGCCACATTGTTGAGTCCCCAGCCAAACTCAGCGATGTCATAGCTGCCCTGGGGATAAACCAGCCCGAATATTGGGATGCCGGCATAGTTCGCCAGGGTATTCTTCATCTTGCGGAACGCCATGACTGGCCTGCGTGCCGCAATCACATTCCTGGACATGATCTCCGTGCCCAGGAAATCGCAGCAGCGTGCCAGTTCTGGAAGCGCAGCACCCTTGGTAAGGCTGGAATAGGTGCTGCCCCACCCGTAATGGGTGGTATATACCATCAGCGAGAAGTTGGGTTTGACTTCAGACACAGTCTTCCGCAATTCCACAAACCAGTCGCCTACGCACTTGATGCGCCACTGCTGGAATACACGCCACAATATGGAGTTCTTGTTGAAAAGCTCCTTGGATGTCTCGTCCATCGGCAGATGCAATCCTGTGTCCCTGGTGAACTTGCGGCGGCAGTCTGGGCAGGCGCAGAACTTGGCATGGAAGAAATAGACCTCGTCAATCATTATGCCATCCAAATCCCATTCCTTCACCTGACGCAGATACTCCTTCCTCATCATCGCGGAATATTTCTCGTTGTTCAGACAGTAGCCACGAGTGCCTGTGGCATCGTCGATGGCCTGCTGAAGCGCACCTGGATGCGGAACCGCCACCCTCATTCCATCGCCAGCCAGCCATAGCAACGAGAAGTCCTGGTGGTCCAGCACCTTCATGCCACGTGCATGGGCTGCTGGCGCCATGCGCTTGAAGAAGGCATCCGCCGCTGGCGCAAGATATGGAAATGTATGCCTGGATAGCGCACTGCTCATCAATATGGTGGTTATGCCAGCGCCTTTCAGTTCATCCAGTCGCCTGTCAATCTTGTCCTGCGTATCCCATTCAAGGAAAGAGCCGCCATTGCCAAGCCCCATTCCGCTTATCAGCGAATCATAGCGCCATGCCATCTCGTCGTTGTTCTTCTGCTGGCAGACTTCTTTCTTGAGGTTCAGCACATAGCCTTCTGGCGCCGCGCAGTCGTATGGTGCCAGCGCCACAACGCCAAAGTCGGTGGTGTATTCTGGTTCCTTGAGGTAGTTCTTGCTGGGAAGAGCCACAGTCGGCTCCCACAGTCCAGCCGCCCTCCAGAAACCGCGGCGGAAGCGGTAGTCCTCATAATCAGTATGCTCCAATTGCAATGCCAATGTCGAAAGCTGCCAGTCGCCAAACAGTTCCAGCCGCGCGGTCTCATCCAAATGCACAATCCTCGTGGCGACACCCACTGTACCCGCATCAAGACTGGCGTTCTCCAGATATTGCGCACCGCCGATCTTCGCGGAGAACGGCCCCCGCTTTTCATCGTATGCAGTGAAGCGGGCCGTAACCAAATAGAAGCCAGGCTTCAGCCCAGACACACGGAACACCGCCGTCCCATTGCCGCAGGCCGCGCTGTAAACCGCGCCGCTTTTCTCCTTTGTGACAATGGACGGTGCTGCCCCTTCCCAACCTGCGCCAGCCACGCCAGCCACATCCGCCTTGAAAAGACCATTCACCTGCTGGTACATTTTGCCGACCGTATTGTCTCCGAATGCAAAATTGCCAGTCGCGACAAGCGGATCGCAGTATGAGTATTTTGTCAATGCATGCCTTTCAAGCCAGGTCTCCTTCGTGCCGCGATAGACCAATGCCTTGGCTGTCAGCACGCCGCCATACACATCCCTCTTGAAGAATGCGCTGCATTTGAGAATGCCCTCCTTCATGGACAATCCCCACACGCCACGCCCACCAGGCTTGGACGAAGGCCCCGTGTAGTTGGTGACGCCCTCTGGATTGAAGTCAAACACAATGCTGTCCTTTCCGTCCTTGGCAGTCAGCACCAGCACACGGGCATTCACCAGCAATGGCTTAAACGTGCCGTCTTCCCCAATCACGCCATTGCTCTCAACAGGCTTCTGCGTACGACCGCCAACAGCATGGTATGTGCCGCCCGCGTATCGCTTCACATCCACATCCACGCTATAACCCATCTCAACAGGCAAGGTCTCATTATATGAATCGGCACGCCCCATCACGCTGAACTCCACTTCCGTGCCGCCACGATTCACCACCGCCTCGCGCCTGAATGGAAAATCTGGATTTGCCTTGCCAAAGACATTCCATACAACAGTGCCGTCCTGCAACTTGCTGACATTTGCCTCGCATTTCACTTCAGGAATAACACTCTCCCCCAATATGAATGGCGCATTCCCCAAACTGACCTTCAGTTCCTTCCCGTCAGTAACCTCAAAGTCCAACGCGGACATAATACCTCCATTCATCAACACCGCCAAAACAACTAGCCAAATCACTTTTCTCATAGTAAATATCCCTAAAAATGTGGACTGTGGACAGTGGACTGTGGACTGTTCTGTGCGCGGGCGTTCTCGCCCGCGTTTAGTAGGCACGGCCCTATCTGCGGCTCTCGCCGCAGACACCAAACTGTCCACTGTCCACGAAAAAAACAACCCGCCATGCAAAGCACAGCGGGTTGTTTCAAAGCCTCACGTCATCCTTTCATTTCTTTGCCTTTGCGGGCTTGGCGTTCAACGTGGGTTCCTGCAATTCCTCGTCCGAGAATGTCTGGAAGAAAATGTCCCGCAGCATACCCAAAAGTGCGGAACGCGCCTCCAGATTCACCATGACCTCGTCAAATGCCTCGGCCAAGCCGCCACAGTAGTCCTGTATGGAGCCATTTTGCAATTCACGCTCGGTGCTCTTTGCAATTGCGGTGACCAGGTCACGCTCAGCCTTGTTCAGCCTCTCCCAGAATTCAGGCAAGGTACCCTCAATCGTCAAGGTTCTGTCCGAATCGTAGTCCAGTTTCTTGATAAGGCTGTTCAGATTGCGCTTCACTGTGGGCGATGGCTTCATAGAAGCCGCCACCTTCGGCCAATCTATGCGGTCAAGCAATGCATCCACCGCGCTATGCGTATCACTCAGCTTCGCGGCAAAGGCCTCCTTCGCCTCGTTGGCGTCACGAGCCTGGCGCAGCGCATCAGCAGCCTGCTCCTGGAAGCCACGGTTCACAGCGCATTGCTCTTCATGGCGGCCTCTCCACAATGCCACCTCGGCATTGAGCCTCTCCACCTCGTTCTGCGCACGCTGCACAGTACGCTCCATTTCCTCGCGGAGTGCCTTCTCACGCTGCTCGCGTTCTATATCCGCGCCGGAAACCCGCTCGTTCGCCCTCTTCATCTCGGCGACTGCCGTCTCCGCCCTCTTCTGCAACTGCTCGTTGTCGCTCTTCATCTGGCGGTTGAGCTTGCGCAGCTCCTGGATCTCATTCTGGTCCTGCTGCTGCTTGGCGCGAAGCCTTTCGGCCTCCGCAGTCAATTGCGCCACCTTGCGGGACAACTCGTCCCTCTCGGCCTCCGCCTTCTTGACGCGCTCCACCAGATTCACATCGTCCTTCTTGTCATCCAATATCTTTGCGGCCTGCTCTTTAGTGAACTTCAGGGGGCTGAAGCACAACAGAATGCGCCATGCGGCAAAATCATCCACCTTGTAGATGCGCTCGAAGACCTCGTCCTGCAGCTCGTATTCATCCTCTCCGAGGCCCTTTTCTTCGCGGTACGCCTTGTACCCGTCCGAATGGAAATAGTCCTCCAAATCCTTATGAAGCTGGGTATGCACTGGATACCAGGACGCGAACACGCCATTGCAGCTGGCCTCGTTGAACTCGTTCTTCTCCACGTCCTTGATGACAATCTTCTCCATCCTGGGACGGAATTTGGGATCCAGCCTGAAGCCGCCCATGGTGCACAGCTTCGCCAGCACTGCATTGGACAGAATATACGCCCTCAGGCTATCCCAGGGCAATTCCGCCAGCATTCCAGTAAAAACGTCCTTTAATTCGACGCCTTCGATCTTTTCATTGTTGCCCAACATTCAGGCCATACTCCTTTGTAAGCAAATCCTGCGCCTTGCTCAAGACTGCGGCGGCAATCTGCCGACGCAAAGACATCTCCAATTTACCAAGTGCCATCGACATTGTCACAGCAACGTCGTCATTCCCTTCAGCCTCGGCAGTCGCCAAAGTCTCACGGCAGAACAGAACCGCCTCGCGCCAGCGATTCTCCTGGCACAGCACCGCAATGCGGCTCAATGCCTCGGAACTGGGATCAGACGGAACAGCCTCTTCCACCTCTTCCTGCGACGGCTGCTGTACATTATTACGGGATTTGGCACGCTCTAGACGACGCTTGGTCTTCTTGTCAAGCACCAGCTCCTCGTCGTCATCATAATCGTAAAATCTGTTCTTCTTCGCCATAACCAGGCGCACCCGCCATTATGCACATTTCAGAAAAAGAACGGCACCGCAACCTAGAAGTTGGTGCCGTTTCATAAAAGTCTAAAATTGGAGGCGCGGACCGGAATTGAACCGGTGTAGGAGATTTTGCAGACCTCTGCCTAACCACTTGGCTACCACGCCCCTTTCTGAAAACGAGCATAATATACCGCTCTTTTTATTTCTCGCAAACCAATTGAAAACTTTTTTTGAAAATGCCACTCTCCATACGCCAGTGGCATCAATGTGAGCGCCTAAGCGGCGCTCACTCAGGTTGGCCAACTGACAAGGCAAAGTCATAGGCGTCTCCGCACAGGTTGGCCAACTGACAAGGCAAAGCTCCAGGCGTCTCCGCACAGGTTGGCC
>JAFZZD010000622.1 GCA_017615955.1 Victivallales bacterium | reverse complement strand
CATTGGAGCCGTTGCAGCTCACCCATATCTTGAGTGCCTCAATCTCTGGCGCGGAGGGGAAGTGTCTGCCGTCGAATTCGCCCAGCGGCAATACGCCAGATATGCTTCCCTTGAATTCCTTCCATTCGTAGTCCAGCGAACTGGCGTAGCAAAGGCGCACTTCATAGCTGTAGCCGGACTGGATGCGCACAAGTGTTCCTGCTGGCAAGTCGCATTTTGCGCCAGATGCCAGCGTAACCAGTTGTGCGCCTTCAGCTGCCTCCACCTTCTTTATGCCGCCCAGAATGTTGCGGTTCGGCATGTCCGACTTGTCCCTGCTCACATTGTACGCCACGTTGAAGCCTGGCACTGCCCTCCACACCTTGGTGTTCTCCGCCTTGACCGTGATTTCCTTGTCGCCTTTCTTCACGGCCTTTGCCAAAGTTGCATAGCTATCCTTGACTGCATTGAGTGAGGACAATGGGATGCCCTGTTCTTCGTCGTTAAGGAAGATGAAGCCGAATGCAAAGTTGCTCTTAGGCGTATTGGACACCATCCTCGCCTTGCAGCGCATGGTGTACTTTTTGTTGCGGTTTAGCCTTGGATAATCCACGGAGTTGAGGTAGCCCTTGCCCTTGACGCGTAGCGTCCCGTCCTCCAGCGTGATGATGCGTGATTCCTCACGCCATACGCCAGATTCTCCAAGTGAGATTGTTTCCGCAAAGCTCATTGCCGCAATGAGCATTGCCATTATGATTGCATGTGATTTGCCCATGTTTGCTCCCTTTTATTTCATCAGTGTGGTAAGTGAACCATAGTTGTATTTGGTTGCAGAACCATAGAGGCCAATTGCCACGTTGGGGATGTTGCGGATTTCCCATGAATTGTATGTTGATGTATTTAGGGCAAAGTGCGCCTTTTGGGAAAGTTCAGGAGCGCTTAGGGATTCAATATGCCCGTCCAGGAACAGAGTATTGCAGCGGTCAAGATGCCTGGCGTATGGCAGCGGATATGCCTTGTCGCTGCCATTATGATAGATTCTGTTGCGGGAGGCACCTGGTGTATAGCCGTTTTCAACAGTGCTTACAGGCAATGCGTAGCCAGAATCGGCAACGATGGCGATGTTGCTTTGACCGTAGCGGTTCACTATGCCTTGCTTGAGGTCAATGGAATATTTCCCCCAACCAGCATTGAAATAGGTCATGCAACCGTAGGTTCTGCCGAAGTATGGCTGCTGATGTGCCAACGAGGATGGGCACATGTACATTGCGGCATCTGGCGAGGAGCCTCCACCGCCAAGATATTTGAGGGAGCCAAGCAATTGGCTCCAGCCCCATTCTGTTCCGTATGTGGCGTTTGCGCCTGTGGTGTCAACGTTATGGCTGACCATCTGGTCCTCGTAGTCATCACGATACAGAAGTATTCCCTTGCCAACGTTGTTCATCTTGGAGACGCAGGAAATGCTCCTTGCCTTCTCCCTTGCCTTGCTCAACGCTGGCAGCAGCATGGCTGCCAGAATCGCGATTATGGCAATTACAACAAGCAACTCAATCAAAGTGAATGCAGTCTTTTTCATCTTTTTGTTCTCCTTGGAATCTTATGGTTCAAAATATGGTCTTAATGCAACATAGTTGAGGACGCAGGCCCTGCCAGGCGCGGCCTTGGTATCCGTGAAGGTCAACTTGACTTCGCTGCCTGTGGCGGTGAAAATGATCTTCTCCGTATTGGAGGCGGCATAAGTCTTGCCTCGGGAGGGTGGGCAGAAATGGGTTTTCTTCAGTATCTCGGCATTGCTCAGCGAGACGGTTATTGGCACTCGCTTTGGCTCTGGGCGCCCGCAGATTATGTCGTCCAAGTCGCCCGTGTGGAAGAACAGGCAGTATTTCCTGCCCTTGACCAGGCCTTTTGCGGTCTGCTCCAGGACATTTGCCTTGCCCTCGTGGCGTGTGAACACGGCGAAGTCATCGCCCACCTTGCCGCTGTTGCTGCTCCACAAGCCAAGGGAGTTGCCTCCGTAGCCAGGGAAACTGTCTGTCTTGATATCACCTGTGGCCTTCCATCCGTCAAGACCAGATGTGAAGTCGGTGTTCTTCAAGTAGTCCAGCATCAGCTTGTAGCCGTACTGCTCGGACAGCATGTTTTTTTTGCCTTCAAACACATAGTGTCTCATCAGCGCGAAGGACCAGCGCACCATTTCCTCGTCGCAGGCGTAAGTACCCCAGAAGCCGATTTTGCCCACGCCATCGAATGCTGGATCATTGGCCAGGGCGTTCATCTGCATGTCCAGGAACACCTTGTAGTCCTGGAACGGAAAATGCGCCAGCGAAATCCTTGGATACAGGCAGAAGTTGCCCAGCATGACGCCTGCTTTGGAATACAGCCTGGGTGCCGCCTCCTTGAAAATCAGTTGGTGCTGCTTGAGCTGGTCGATTGTGTTGCGGGTGCCTTCCTCGTCCCTCTGGCTGCGTATGTAGTATTCCACGGACATGAAGCCCTTGACGCCAGAGGCATTTGCCGAGGCCGACAGGAAATTCAGCGTGGCTGGTGTGATGGGTCCTGTCATGTATGTCATGATGGTCTTGCCAGTGGGGTTCTTGAATGTCTTAAGGGCGTATGCAAGTGGGTCCAGCAGTGGCGGGTAGAAGCATTCCGCCTCGTCCAGCGTCATGCCGTCGTTTCGTTTGCCAGGTATTTTGGACTTCTCCAAAGTGCGCAGTGTTGCCTCGCGGGTGTTGCCTTCCTTCATGTTCAGAATGCCCACGTCTTCCAAGAACATCAGGCCCAGCTTCTTCATTTCGGCATACTGGGTGTCAGAGAAGCCGCCAGCCGTGAATGTGGTCATGCCACCAGTGACGTATTTCTTCTGGAAGCTCCAGTTGTAGTAGCCGTTGCCAGGCGCGTATGCATGGCTTGGGCCGCCGAAGTTGATGATGTCAGGTATCAGCCTGACTGTCAACGTGCCAGGCACATCTGCCTTTACCGTGTATGTGCCAGCCTCCAGTTGCCTAATTACCTCGCAGCGGGGGAAGCTCTGGTCAAAGAGAGCTTCGCCATCCAGCGTCACATTGAACTTCTCACTCGTTGCTGGCCTGAAGCGGAAAAGCAGGAAGCCGAAGCGTGGATTAGCGGTAGTGAATGTCTCGCCTGCCTTCATTGCCTTGTTGCATATTTCCACGGTTAGGTTGTTGAGCCTCTTTGCGTTCTTGACCACTGGAATGACAATGCTGCGCACATTGAAGCTCTCCTCCTGGAGAACCTTGCCAGATTTGTCAAGCAATTTGACTGTCATGCGGCTCTCGCCTTTGGGAATGACGCCCTGCAAGTTCACCGTGAAGCGCCCGAACTGGAATGGCACCTGCTTCTTCTTGCCGTTGGCGTCAAAGCTCAATTCCACTATTGTCTCGTCGGGGTTGCCTGGGAACTTGCCGACCCAGCTGAATTCAATGCTGGGCTTTGCCTGGTCAAGCTCGAACAAGGGGCATACTGGAACCAGATGGGGCTCATATGTTTCCATTACGCTGAGTGATGTCTCCTTTGCTTTCTCGCTGATTGCCTCCAGGCGTATGTCAGTGACGTCCATTTCCCCGCCGCCAGCGTCAAGCGTCACATCCACCGTGTAGAACTTGTAGTTCTCCTTTTCGGGTTCTGGCGAGAGAGTGATGGTCTTCTCTATTCTGCGCCATTCCGTCATGTTCTCTGGCAGGCCGTAGATGCAGTTCTTCTTGTCTGATTTGGCCCATGGTCCCGTGCCCACGATGATGCCAGTTTCCTTGTTCTTAACTCCCCGTGTGCGGAAATACGCGCTAAGCAGGTATTTCTCGCCACGCACCAAGGTCAGGTTCACTTGCTTCAGGGACAGCTTGTCCCCGCGTCCCGCCAGCGTGACGTAGGGCATTCCCTCTGGCCCGCCATCGCGGTGATATACGTATTTGCCGCCAGATGAGTTCACGTATGTCCAGAAGGGCGGAAAGTCGCCGTTCTTGGACTGCATTGTGCCGTTCATGATCAGGTTGTTCCCTGCCATTCCAGTCAATGACGTTAGCAAAATGGCGGCTGCAATGATGCTTTTTCTCTTCATGATTACTCTTCCTTTTTTTATTATCCACAGATTTTCACAGATT
>JAFZZD010000621.1 GCA_017615955.1 Victivallales bacterium | reverse complement strand
CGACACTATCCGCCAACAGCACACGTGGCATGGATTCAAGGAAGCTGTCATTGACAAGGAAACTTGCAATTCCTTTATCATCAACAACATAAGACAAGCCATGCAGTGTCGCCAAGGCAACGCCGGCGGAAAAGAAGATTTCCGGGAGCCCATTGCGTTCCTGTCGCACGGCATCTGCAAGATTCGCGGAGCCGACAGATGCACAGACAAGAAAGCGCGCGCCATCCTCCATGTCCTTCCCCAGAGCAAGGCATGGCACGGCAACGCCAGCTAGACTTGTCAACAGCTTCCATGTCCGCCAGGCACGGCTGAAGAGGCGGATGTGCCTATCATGACGGTATTCTCTGACAATGAAGGCACGGCCATGGCAGTTGACGCATGTGACAACACCAGAAGGGGAGCTCTGCCAAATCTAGCCCTGCTGGCAAAGATGTCTATGTTCTTCAATGAGTTCTGTCAGCACGGCAGGAGGCAGCCACGATACATACACCCACCTGACGTCCTGCTCTTGCCGCCATAGGGTCAGCTCGTCTGGCATGGGAATTCCCGGTGGGCTCATGTGGCTTGGACAAATGCGGGGCAAATCCAAGCTCTTCCGCGCCATGGCAAACTCCTCCATCCTCTCTATGGCCACTCGTGAACGCCCTGTAAAATCCTGCGTACGGGCGTATTCACATGTCCTGCGGTGCAGTTCCGGCAACCGCCTAAGGCATTTCGCCAGCATGAGGTTGAGGCTTTCTTGTTGATATGGTTCAGGCACAACGGTAGCCGTTGCTGCGCGGACATAGTTTTCAAAACCGCAGACTTGAGTGCAAATGACAGGCAATCCGCTGGCGATGGCCTCCACCAATACAGTGCCCGTTCCCTCCTCTCGCGCAGGATGCACCATCAAATCCATGGCATGCATCAGCCTCGGCACATCTGCCCGTGCTCCGAGAAAACTGAAGCGTTCCGATAGGATGCCCATGCGGCGCACCAGCCTAGCAACCTCTCTGGAGGAATCGTTACCAGCCAAAAAGAAACGCACCTTGACCTCAGCGGGAAGGTTGCCGACAGCCGCCAGCACGCGATCAACGCCTTTGCGCAGAAGATTTGTGCCAACAAGAAACAAGGCCACCGTATCGTCGTCAAGTCCCAATTCATGCCGTGTAGCCTGCCGTTCAGCAGAATCTCGTGGAAGGCTGCACCTCTCGTCCATGCCAGGTGGCAGCCAGACGAAATGGCCATTCGGCAAACCGTACCACTCCTGATACTCATTGCGCTGTTTCTCTGCAATATAAAACAGGGAGGTATGTGCATGAGGCGAACATAGGAGCGCCTCATGTCGAAGATAGCTGCGATAACGTGGATGGAGCCGCAGAACAAGCGTCGAATGCCGTTGCGACAGCCACTTTCCCATGCAGGAATCTGCCACGAAATAGAAGTCGCCGCCGGGGATGCGGTTCATAGTCAAAACAGCGTCAAAAACACGATAGCGTCTATATTCCCTAACCTTTTTTGCAAAGGCCTCCATCCGGGCATGGTTACTCCAGCCATGCGATGGCAGGAGCACGATTTCAACGCCCTCGGGCCTCTCGCCTGTCCAAGAGGTGCAGACAATGGTCATCCGGTGGCCTCGGTCGCGCCCTTCCTGCGCAAAGCGCAGGGTGTCTTTCTGTAATCCGCCATAGGGAAAATAAGGGCATCTGACCGGTAAGGGACATTTCCCGCGCCTGTCTCCGTCAGACGCTATCTTCGATGTGTGTTGTAGTAGGGCTCGTAGAACTCCTCT
>JAFZZD010000620.1 GCA_017615955.1 Victivallales bacterium | reverse complement strand
GTTTCGCCGTTCGGCGAAACGCAAAATGCGGGTAATGTATAGATGTGTTGGTGGAATGGTGGAATGGGAGATTTATTTATGCTTTAGGCGTGCTTTGGGTAAGGCAACTTGAGTGCGCCCCGCCTCGGGGCGCACAATGGCGTAAAAATACAAGAAATCTTGCAACAACAAAACATAGGAAAACAAGTAATGAAACCAAAGGCATTGTTCATTTTAAGTGAAGGAGGCTTCAATAGGATATATGGCGAGGCTGAACAGGCTGAAATAGCCGCATTATGCGAGGTCATGGCACCGCCACAGACGCCTGAAAGCATCAAGGAGCATCCAGAACTGCTGGCGGATGTGGAGATTATATTTTCCGGCTGGGGCGCACCTTTGCTGGACGCGGATTTTCTGGACAAGGCACCGAAGCTGAAGGCTGTCTTCTATGGCGCGGGTTCCGTGAGGGGCTGCGTCACACCCGAATTCTGGAAAAGAGGCATAGTCCTCACCAGCAGCTGGGTGGCGAACGCAGTGCCTGTCTCGGAATTCGCCCTGGCGGAAATACTCTTGTCCCTGAAGCTGGCTTGGCATCATATCGCCAACATAAAGGTGAGGAAGGAATATAGGCGGGATGAGCAGGCGTGCCCTGGCGCGTACAAAAGCACGGTGGCGTTGCTGTCGCTGGGCATGATTGGGCGGAAGGTTGCGCGGCTGCTGTCCAACTTTGAATTGAAGGTGCTGGCATACGACCCATTTGCAAAGCCAGAGGATGCCGCTGAACTTGGCGTGGAGCTGGTGTCGCTGGAGGATGCCTTCAAGCGTGCGGATGTGGTGTCAATGCATACGCCATGGCTCAAGGAAACCGAGAATATGATCACAGGCGACCTGTTGCGCAGCATGAAGCCAAATGCCACATTCATCAATACCTCCAGAGGCGCAATTGTGGATGAAAAGGCAATGTGCCAGGTGCTTCAGGAACGCCCTGACTTGACTGCAGTTTTGGATGTTACCTGGCCTGAACCGCCAGCCAAGGATTCGCCATTGTTCACGTTGGAAAATGTTGTGCTGACGCCGCATATCGCCGGCTCAATGGCGAATGAATGCCACCGTATGGCACAATATGCCATAGACGAGTGCAGGCGCTTCCTCAACGGCGAAAAACTGCAATACCAGCTTACAGAGGAAATGGCCGCCAGAATGGCATGATAAGTGGACAGTGGACAGTTCTGTGCGCGGGCATTTTTGCCCGCGTTTAAGTTGGGTGCTTGGGGCGAAAAGCCATGGATTAACGCGGGCGAAAACGCCCGCGCACAGGACTTTAGAATGATGTAAAGGAGAATAGCAATGCTGAAGGTGAATGTCAGGCCCGTCAAGGGAGTGCCCACAATATTCATAAACGACAAGCCCAGCACGGGTGCCATGTACTGGCGCGGCATAATGTCTGCCAAGGACAGCAAGTTGTTCGGCGACGTGGGCGTCAATTGCTATTCCATCAACAGCCAGCTTTGGATTGGCGATGCGCCCGATGGAACGGCTGCGGAGTATTACGATGGCTTTCTGCCATTCCCGGCAGGTACGCCACAGCGCATTGACGAGGAGATGGAGGTCATTCTTTCAGGCAACCCCAATGCCTTGGTAATGCCTCGCTTCAGGGTGATTGCGCCTTTGTGGTGGACTGCACAGCATCCTGATGACATGATGCTGTATTACGATCTTGACAAGGCATGCTTCAGCAGAGGGCTTTTGCCGGCAGTGGACTCGCCAGCCTGGATGGAGGCAGCGGCAAAAGGGCTGGCGGACATAGTGCGGCACTGCGAGGAAAAGTGGGGAGACCATATTATGGCGTACCACACTGGCATGGGCTGCTGCGCGGAGCATACCTACAACTGGTCAAATGAGATAGCCGAATACAGCACTCCGCATCTGGAGCATTTCAGACGCTGGCTGCGTGAAAAATACGGCAGCGACGAGGCATTGCAGGCAGCCTGGGGACAAAAGGATGCAAGCTTGGAAAACGCCATATTCCCCGAACCTGGACGCTATCTTGCATACTTGACAAAAGGCAGGCCGTTCCTGGATGTCGAGCATGATGCCGACATGATTGACCAGCAGTTGTTCAATTCTTACGCCATGGCGAAGGCTGTCACATTCCAGGCGAAGGTTGTAAAGGACACGCTGAGGCAAATGGGGCGGGAAAAGCTGTATTGCACATTCTATGGGTACATCAACAGCTCGTCTGGTGCCTTTGGCAAGCTGGGGCATGGACATGACGGGCAGTACATCACGCTGAATTGTCCTGACATTGACATAATCTGCGCTCCAGTCAACTATTCCACACGTCAAAAGGGCGGCGGCGTGAATTCCCAGGTGCTGCCTGGCAGCATCGCATTGCACAACAAGATCTACTATGCGGAGGATGACACGGGCACCCACAAGGCCTACGAGCATCATGGATATATGGCCCGCACCGCAACGGAGGCCACAAAGCTGCTTAGGCGCAATTTCCTGGCCACGCTTGCCGCTGGCGGCAACCAGTGGTGGATGGACTTGCGTGGGCAGGACTGGTACCATGACGAGCAGGTCATGGAGGAGGTTCGCTGGCAGCAGGCGTTTGCTGAAAAACATATTGGCGACAAGGCAAGCCGCGCCGAAATCGCGGTGTTCGTGAGCGAAAAGACACGCAGCTATGATTCGGTGTTTCCAAATTGGTTCATGGGAATGGCGATAGAGCGGCAATTGAACGAGATTGCCGCAATTGGTGCACCATACGACATGTTCCTGCTGGAGGATATGCCGCTGCTGGCCAAGTCTGGGCGTTTGGCGCAGTATAAATTTGCCATTGTGCTTAATGGCACCGTCATTGACGGCGATCTGGCCGCCTGCATCAAGGAGCAGCTGCTGGCCGATGGCAGAACTGTGCTGTGGTTCTACATGCCTGGATACATACGCGATGGCAAGACCAGCGCCGAATACACCAGGGACCTCACTGGATTTGACTTGAACGCCAATTTCGGTTTCGATGTCAAGTCAATGCAGACGGAAACCTGGATTGACGATATGCGCATCACGTATGGCCCTCTGCGTTGTGCAACACCTAAATTCGTATGCAAGGATGAGGAGGACGCGCAAAGGCTGGGATATTACCTCGAAGGTACCATTGTCTCATCGAAGGGCATAGGCGACGGAGCGTCCTTGCTGTCCAAGCGTTTCCCCTGGGGACGCAGTATCTGGAGCAGTTCCACAGACATGCCGTCCTGCCTGTTGATACGCTTTGCGCAAGAGGCGGGTGTGCACCTGTATAGCCCAGGCAATCCAGCATGGGCGGGTTCTGACTGGATTGCCGTTCATGCCAAGAAGGATGGCATCCTTCCAGTGCATACCAAAGACAAGGAATACACCTTCGATTTGAAGCGGGGGGATAACGCCCTGATTATGCTCTAGTCTTTTCCGCTGGCTAAAGCCAGCGGCTCCGATTGCTTGGCGTCTCTGCGTTTAGAAGCAGTTGATGAGCTGGGTTGATTCGAAGTAGTCGGTCTGGCCCCAGAAGGGCATTTCCCTGATGAAAGTGACGTTGGAGGCGCGTTCCTGGACGGGCGCCCAGGCGGGGGGCAGGGCTTTGCCTGCGCCGATTACGATGATGTCCAGTTGGCATTGCGCCGGGAGTTTTTTGCAGTCATTGCACAAATCCAGGGTCTCCAGTTGGCTGCGGTTTTCCTGGCTGATGATGAAACCGCCGAAGTCGCTGGCATTGTCCTGCTGCATATTTCCCGCCTGGGATTTTACGCGGTTTCGCAAATCCAGCTGGTGCAGATATTCGGCACCGCTTTTCAGGGGAGCCACCAAGGTCAGTTTCTGGCAGTCGATGGCGGCGGCTGTGGCCAGCAATGCTGATGCCCGCAAGGCGATGATATGAAGGCTATTGCCAAATGTGGCGCA
The DNA here is from genome assembly GCA_017615955.1 of Victivallales bacterium. Next base: position 2,750 of record JAFZZD010000620.1, on the reverse strand, counting down.
TTCCCTTGCGACGGATTGTATGTCGCCAATCCATTGGCTTGCGTTTGTTTCTGCATGTAGGCCGCTTGAGTCGCCGGTGCCAGAGTAGTCAAAGCGCACGGCGCAAATGCCCTTTTTCGACAGATGGTCGGCCAGCCTGACGGATGTGCGCAGGGCACAGCGGCGTTCCTCGCAGAGCGGGTCGCATATCAACGTCACTTTGCCGCTGGCGTTTTCAGGCTTGTAGATAGAGATGTGCAGTTTCTGCTTGCCAGAGCCGACGTAGCCGCATTCAGAAGGGGTTTCCATATTACAGCACCTTTGACAGGAAGTCCTTGAGGCGTGGGTGTTGCGGCTTGTCAAAGAATACATCCGGGCTGTTCTGCTCCAGGATTTTCCCTTCGTCCATGAATAGGACGCGTGTGCCCACTTCCTTGGCGAAGCCCATTTCGTGGGTCACTACGATCATGGTCATGCCAGCATTGGCCAGTTCCTTCATTAGGCTCAGCACCTCGCCCACCATTTCGGGGTCCAGGGCGGAGGTGGGTTCGTCAAACAGCATGAGTTCAGGTTTCATTGCCAATGCGCGGACGATGGCTATGCGCTGTTTTTGCCCGCCCGAGAGCATGCCTGGGTATGTGTCCGCCTTGTCAGCCAGGCCAATGCGTGTCAGCAGGGACATGGCATGGTCCTTTGCTTCCTTTGGAGACATGATCCCATGGTGTATAGGTGCCATGGTGATGTTGCCCAGTACCGTCATGTTGGGGAAAAGGTTGAAATGCTGGAATACCATGCCCATTTTCCTGCGGAGCATGTCAACGCGGCAGCCCCTGGCTGTGATTTCCTCGCCATGGACCTTGATTGTCCCCGCAGTTGGTTTTTCCAGCAGGTTCAGACAGCGCAGGAATGTGCTTTTGCCGGAGCCGGAAGGTCCGATGACAACCACCTTTTCGCCTAGTTTGATATTTTCGTCAATGCCGCAAAGCACCTCGTGGTCGCCAAAGGATTTGCGCAGGCCGCGGACCTCAATCGCCATGTCTGAATTGTTTTTATTCAAGTCCATTGCAGCCTCCTTTACTTCCTTTCGCTCTTGCGCATTATACTCTCGATCTTCTTCTGCGCCATGGATATGAATATGACCAGTGTCAGATAGACGGCTGCCACGAAAAGCAGCGGCACGAATGCGTCGAATGTACGGGCGCGTACCAGGGCGGCGGCCTTTGTGATGTCCACAATGGCGATGTATCCCACAATGGAGGTTTCCTTTAGCAAGGAGATGAATTCGTTGCCGAATGCGGGAAGCACGTTTTTGATTGCCTGGGGGAGGACGATTTTGCGCATTGTGGCCCAGGCGCTGAGACCCAGGGAGCGGCCTGCCTCGGTCTGCCCCTTGTCAACTGCCATGATGCCCGCCCGGACGATTTCCGCCACGTATGCGCCTGAATTTATGCCAAAGCCGATTATTGCCACAAGCAGTTCGTTTGTAGTGGAGAGAATGACGAATGCCCAGATCATCAGCTGCACGACCACTGGCGTCCCGCGGAACACAGTGAGGTACAGGCTCAGGAACATGTCCAGCAGCTTCTGGAAAGCGTGTCCAAGATGCTCGGCATGTTTTGTACGTATGAACAGGCCGATTGATTCCCAGAACTTGTAGGGGCCGTCCTGGTAGTAGTACACCTTTGCCACGGCCACTAGAATGCCCACAAACATGCCGACGAACAAGGCGCCTATGGTCAGGATGAGAGTATTCTTGAAGCCTTCGAGGAATATCAGATAGCGGTCATCCGTTATGAAGGTGCTGATGTAGGCTTGCTTTATGGCATTTATAAGGGAGGACATTGGCTAAAAAAGATATGTGCGCGCCGAGACGGCGCGCACTCAGGTTGCTTTAGCGTGAAGGTGCTTTGTCAAATTGAGCAGACTGTGTGCGCCGGGCGGCGCGCACAGTCTGGTTGGACTTACAGTTTGGAAGAGATTTCAAAGTGCTTGAAGAACGAGGCCTCCAGTGAGCCGTCCTTTTTCATTTCTGCAATGACCTCGTTTATGATGGCCATGAAGTCCTGGTTTCCCTTTGCCAGCATGATGCCGAAGTCCTCTGGCGCGTCGAGGCCCTGGCCGTTCTTGTCCACCAGCGGGATTGCCTTGAAGCCAGCGTTCTTCTGTGCCAGTGCCTTTGCCACCAGCTCGTCGATGACCACGGCATCAACATGGCCTGACTTCATGCCCACCATTGCATCGGGCGCATTGTTGTAGGATTTTACTTCTGTCTTGGTGTCCTTGAGGAGACCCTTCTTGACTGCGTCTTCAACCATGAGCAGGCCAGTGGTGCCATTCTGCCCGCCAATGCGCTTGCCAGCCAGATCCTCGGCTGTCTTGACGGAGGACTTCTCGGAAATAATGAGATACTGGACAGACCTTACGAAAGGCACGCTGAAATCCACTTTCTGCTTGCGCTCCTCGTTTATTGTGAAGCCGGAGGCGCCCATGTCCGCCTTGCCTGACATCACTGTGCCAAGAATGGAATCGAATTCAGCTGGAATGATTTCCGCCTTGACGCCGATTTTCTCGGCGATGCGGTTTACCAGGTCCATTTCAACACCGGCGATTTCCTTGTTTGCACCAAGATATTCGTAGGGTGGAAATTCTGGATTGGTGTAAACGACCATCTTGCCCTTGTCCTTGACTTTCTCAAGGACAGTCCTGTTGTCGGTGCATCCTGTGAAAACTACGGCGCACAGCGCGGCAACCAACATCATCTTTGCAATTTT
>JAFZZD010000065.1 GCA_017615955.1 Victivallales bacterium | reverse complement strand
CTGGAAGTTGGGAATGAAACTCCATTTGCGAATTTGGTCAGTCTTTCGATTATCAATCCTTGTCATACTTGCTTATCTGTCCTTTTGGGTTATGTTATATGTAGAAGCAATTTGAAAGAACTCTCAAATTACCTCAATCGACATATTTGCGTCGCAGAATTACGCCGACTATATTATAAATTGAAAAGTGGATAATTGCCAGTAGGCAACTCAAAATAAAATGAAACTTTGCATATTTCTTTTGCTTTTCCTGCTTTGGGGCTGCTCCCGCAGGGAAACTGTGCCGTATGACAACCGGCGGAGCCTGGCGCTGCTGGATGCCTGCGAGGCCATCATACGGGACGACAACATCGCCGCGATGGCCGCCTTGCAGCAGATGGAGATCATCAGCGGGCAGGACGACTTCTCCACGGAAACACAGCTGGCCATCAGCCGCCGCCAGGATTTTGACAAGGCAGAGGAGCTGCTGCGTCAACGCGACTACCCTGGTCTGCGCCTCTTTCTCGCGCAGTGCAAGGCCTCTGGGCGCGTTGGCGCCGAACTGGAAGGCTTTGAGCCGTTGCCGGATGCCCTGGAGCAGCTGGAGCTTTTCCGCTGCCGCATGCCATGGGAGCGCTCCAAGGTATTAAAAGATGCTTTAGAGGATCTGGAGCCACACGTGGCAACCCTCTCTGCCTCGCCCGCATTTGTGGCGTTCCACCAGGAGCAACTGGCGGAGCTGAAGCGACTGGAGGCCAAGGAGGCCGCACAGCGTGCAAAGGGCTTCCTCAGCCGCATGGAGCGTGCTTTGGTCTCTGGGGCTACGCGGGATTATGAGGAGGCCCGGCAGGCCTTCAGGGCGGATCAGCCCGACCATCTTTTCTTTCGGATGGAAGGCACTCTGCTGAAAGGGGGACTCCCGGCCATGGAAAACGGAGAAGAAATGACCTTTGCAGTTGCACTTGTCGCAAATTGGGCTAAACTAAAAGGTGGATTGCGCACGAAAGTCATGTTGGCCTTTAAGCCCAATATAGCGAAGGCGGGGATTTGCGGCATGATTGCAAATGCTTTGCAATCTGGAGCGTTAGAGGATTATGAGGCTCTTTTCTGCACTGCTCGGAACGCCAAATTAGGTGTGTCGGGAGCACTGGTGCGCCAGTACATGGGAAAGCTGCCTTTATCCGACCATTCTGCCAGGCTCACCCCCTGGCCAGGCATTTACGAAGTAGTGGAATTGATTTCTAGACAAAACGACAATAACCAAAACAATCAGGAACAACAATGAAAATCTCACGTTTGGGAATGGTGGCGCTGGGCCTTGTGGCCTCGGCGGTTATGGCACAGGACAAGCCAGTTGTGAACGCGGCTGCGCCCGCCGCCGCAGTCCAGAAGGCGCCAGTGGATGTCGATAAGCTACTGGCGTTTCTGCCTGAGGTGGCTGCGGAATGCAAGGGCGGTCTCAAGGTCATGGGTAGCGAGCTGAAAAACCTTATGAAGAAGCAACTTCAGCGCGCCGTTGATGCGGGCGCGAATGTTCCCGAGGAGGAAATCAAGGGCTTTGCCGCTGAGACCGCCAAGAACATGCTTATCCAAAAGCTGCTGGTTCGCGAGGCGGAAGCCAAAGGCTTCAAGAAAGACAATGCCGCCGCGCAGGCGCAGATTGAGACCTACAAGACGCAGGCTGGCGAACAGTTCAAGACAACGCTTGACGCCATGGGGCTGACCGAGGCCGACTTGGTCGAAAAAGTCGCCGAACAGCTTCAGATCAAGGCCTACATTGATTCCCTCGCGAAGGTGGATGAAAAGGAGGCCAAGGAATTCTATGACAAGAACCCGAACCTCTTCAAGACCATGAAGGCCTCCCACATCCTCGCGAAGTACAAGGATATGGAGGCTGGCAAAGAGCCGACACAGGCGGACAAGGACGAGGCCCTTGCACGCATCAAGGAGGCCCAGAAGCAACTGGCCAGTGGCAAGAGCTTTGAGGATGTCGCCAAGGAGAAGAGTGACTGTCCAAGCAAGCAGGCTGGCGGCAATTTGGGCGAGTTTGGTGAGGGTCAGATGGTTCCTGAGTTTGAGAAAGCCCTTATAGCACTGGAAGAAGGCCAGATCAGCGAGCCAGTTGAAACTCGCTTTGGCTACCACATCATCAAGTCTGGTGGTAAGTCCAACAAGACCTTTGACGAGGTCAAGGCAAGAATTATGGAGATGATGGCTGCGCAGAAGGGGCAAAAAACCATCAATGAGGTGGTCGAGAAGCTGCTCAAGGAGAACGACGTGAAGGTCAATATCGCCGTTCCCGCACCCACTGAGGAGAAGTAATAGCCCGTGCGCCTGGTTCGTTCAACGGAATATTCTCCAGCGCATAATCTGGCCCTGGAGGAGTTCCTCTATCGGAACAGGCCTGACGGCGTGACGCTTCT
>JAFZZD010000619.1 GCA_017615955.1 Victivallales bacterium | reverse complement strand
GAGACGCAGAGTTTTTAAGGTTTTTATATTGGTTTTGCAACCAATATCCTTAAAAAACTCTGCGTCTCTGCGCCTCTGCGCCTCTGCGTTAAAAACTCTGCGTCTCTGCGTTAAAAACTCTGCGCCTCTGCGTTAAAAACTCTGCGTCTCTGCGTTAAAGAAAGCGTCTCAGCGTTGAGTTAGTGCTTTTTCGGCGATGGAGGCCATCTTTTTGCAGAAGGCGTCATCGAAATCCTTGGGGAAGAAGCGCAGGTCGCTGGCTTTGCGCCCAAAGAGGAACATATACCATACGCAGGCCTGAAGATAGCTGCCCCTTGGATTCAAATGGCAGGCGTCCGTGCGCAGTTCCATTTCGCCTGTTTCGGGATTCTTGTACCAGAAATCCCTGCCCACCAAGTCTCCCGCGTTGGGCGGCAGGTCTGGCCAGCGTAGTTTTTTTCTAGCTGCCTCTGGAAGTGGCGCGTATGGAATATCGACTGCCTTGCGGGAGAGTTCTATCGCGTCGCCGACTGGGATCAGGCGGAAACCGTATGAGGAGGCCAGTTCCCTGTATGCGACGGCGAGGCGTTTATGCATTTCATGCTGTGTCAAGTTCCATTCCGACAGCGAGGGGGCGTCCTTGCGGTATGCCCAGGTCTCATGGACGACGATTTCCGCTGTGGGCGCCAGTTCCCTGATGATTGAGATGAGGCGTTCCGCGTCCTTGCCGTATGTCTCTTGTCTCCAGCTGAATCTGGAGGCCTGCTGTATGCTGACGATGTCCCAGGCATTCTCCTTCAGCATTTCAGGGACGTTTGCTTCCCATCTTTTCGGGGAATGGCGTGGTGCGCCAGGAAGGGGCATGTTGGTGAGGTAAGGGCGGTAGCTGGGATCTGCCAGTGCCTGGTCGTATTCCTGAAGATGCCGTTCAATGGAGCATCCTCCGATGTATGCCTGGCGAAGGCGCAGAGCAGGGTGTTTGTCATCGGCCTTGACCATTTGCGGCAGATAGGCCAGCACGCTTTCGGAAAAGCTGTTGCCTATCATCAATACTTTGAGTTTCTTTTTTGGCATGGTAAATCCGTGGTTTAGTTATGCTAGTTTTATTAGAAGTGAGCAGGACACATTATAAGCGCATGGGGCAAAAAATCAAATTCAGTGGGAACTGCCGTTTTTATACCATTTCCAGAATGCGGAGGGGGACGAGAAGCCCAGTGCGCTGGCGATTTCCTTCTGGGTTTTACCCTCTGAGCCCAGCTGTTCTGTGCGGCTGAGGCGCACCTGGTCGATGAAGCGTCCGATGGTGTAGCCAGTGGATTTCTTGAATAGATGCGTCAGGTGGTATTTGCTGTAGTTTGTTATTCTGGCCAGGTTGTCCAGCGAGCAGTTGACGCCATCATTGTTGCGTATGTATTCTTTCAGAAACTCCACGACGTTCAATCTGTTCAGCCGCTTGGGGAGGGCGCTTGACTTTGCGAAATACCGCAGTTCCTCCAGCAGGCACATCAGAGGACCGTACAAGAAGTCAGGCCCCATTTTCAGATGCTCGGACATTTGGTTGCACAATGCCTCTGATGCAAAGTAGGAGTACGAGAGATCCTGGCCTGATGTGAGGACTCTGGCCATAAGCTTGTCCTCAAGGATGTATGCCCATATATGGGCTCTCTTGTCTTTGATGCCGTGAAAAATATGAGGTATGTTTGCTTCGCAGAGCACCACGTCTCCAGGAAGAAGGATGCAAGCTTTTTCTCCTAGTGT
>JAFZZD010000618.1 GCA_017615955.1 Victivallales bacterium | reverse complement strand
TCGCCGATAGAGGCCTGGCGTCCAGGCGCGGAGTTCAAGCACCATTCTGGGGTGGTCTATAAGCCATACGACGATGCCTTGGAGCGCATTCGTCTGGCGCAGAAGAACGGCAAAGTGGTGGCCATCCTGTGGCATCAGGGGTGCAGCAACTCCCAAGGCAAACGGGAGTTCAATGAAGCCAAGGAGAATTACAAGGCCAAACTGGTGAAGGTTATCGAGAACTTCAGGACGGATGTGCCAGAGGCGAAGAACGTGCCGTTCATCATGGGGCACCTTCGCTCATTCCGGCCAACAATGAAGATTGAGAACGTGAACCAGGCAATTGACGAGGTGGCGCAGACCGTGCCGTGGACGGCGACCGTCAGCGCGGACGGGCTTGAGTCAAAAGCCGACAAAGTTCACTACAACCGAGCCAGTCTGATCATCTTCGGGGAACGCTATTTCCAGGCGTTTGAGAGGGTTTGCCAGGAGGCGGGAGCCAAGGAGGATGCGAAGCTGGAGCACGAATGCACCAGTTGGCTGGTCTTTTCGGACTTGACCAAAAACAACACGAACATTCTTCACAAGAACCGTGATGCGTCGTCACGGGGGATTACGGTGCTGATAAGTCCTGCGGATTCGCCGAGAAAATGGGTCGGCCTGGGCAATGCCGTCAAGGGAATGACAGACGGGGCTGTGTGCATGGGGTTGAACGCCAGCGGGCTTGCCGTTGTGATGAACAGCGGTGAAAAATGCACGGACAACGGCAATAATCCAGAGGGAATTGGCACTCCAACTATACTCAAGGCCATTCTGACCAACTGCGACACGGCTGCCCAGGCACTGGAATCTTTCAAAGAGCATCTTGCGCAAGACAAATATCGCCACGGCCAAAAGGGCTCGATTTTTTTCTTCATGGACAGGAACGAGGCGTACATTGCCGAAAACACAGCCCATTACTGTTCTCCGCAGCGCTATGACCATGGGTACGCATTCCGAGCCAACATCTGGCACAACCCCGACATGGCAAGTTATTCGGACATTCCCATCAAGACCTTTTTGGGAAGCACTAACCGCGAATACATGGTGTTCTCGAACTTAAACAGGTGCATACGGGAGAAGGGACGGATGACTGTGGAGGATATTCTGGATCTTTCACGCCTGAATGAACAGGCGGAGTCCCCTATTGAAAGGACGTTGTGCTCGAAAAACACCAATTCGACCAGTACGCTGGAGATTGACAGGGAGTATCCGCAGGTGGTTTCCACCGCATACGTTCTGATTGGCCATCCCCGCCACACGATTTGCGTGCCTGTGCCCATCTGCGCCGACAGGGTGCATCCGATGATGCAGTCGCAGGAGTGGGTTGAGGCAGATTGGAGGCGCTTTGGGGCGAAAGGGTGCGATGCCCCTGTGCCAGAGGCGTGGCTGGCCTTTGAGAAGGAAGCCCTGGCCAAATACCATGCTGCGCAGGATAAGGCGCGCGCATTTATGAAGGAGGGAAAACGCGATGAGGCCGAGAAACTGCTGCAGGACATCGCATACAGCCTGTGGGACGATGCTTTCGCCCTGATCCAGAAGGAGGACGCTTTGGTGAAGCAGGAGATTGCCCAGGAGCAGGAGGCGGAGAAGCAGAATATAGAGGACGACTGACAGACGCGCTTGGGAACTGTGCGAAAATAAGTTGTCAAAGCAGATTATTTTTGCACAGTTCCTTAATGCTTGAAGGGATTGACGCAATACACGCCGCTGTAAACTTGCCCGTCTCCCAGATCATCAGACCAGATGGTTGAGCAACCTGCCCATTCGGCGGCGGCGATGATTTGCGAGTCATAAAATGGGAGTCCATACAATGCTTTGATTTCCACGGCACGGTCAATGATGTCGCTGGTGGTGTCAACGATTGTGTTGACCATTTTGATGTAGTGCAAACTACTCATGACCTGCTGGGGAGACAGATGGCCTTTGGTGAACAGGACGTTGGCGCATTCCGAAATCACCTGGGTGGAAATGCAGAAATCTCCGCCTGAACAGGCCGACTCGATGATGGCCAGCGCCCGTTCCCTTTTGCTCTGTTCCTGGGAAAGCAGGGCATAACACCAAATGTTGCTGTCCAGAAAAATCATGGAAGGCTACCTCCTTTCCATTTCTTCACGGGTGATTTTCGTGTCTGGAGGCAGTGTGGGGGTGATGCTGCGGAAAAATGCCATCGCCT
>JAFZZD010000617.1 GCA_017615955.1 Victivallales bacterium | reverse complement strand
GATCCAGCTCCTTCTTCGGGCGGTTCAGCCAGGCAAGACCAGTGGTGAACATCCTGTTGTAGATGAGGTCCTCCGCCACGGCGCAGCTCTCTATGCGGTACTTGCTTGGCGGCACGGACCACAGGTTCTGGCGGTACATGGGCTGGCCCCAGCCATTGCCCAGGGGCAGACCTTCCTCCTTCAGCGCAGCCGCTACTTCCTTGCGTGTGATGCCAGGCTTGAGCATGGAAGGATCAATGTAGAAGCCGAACATATAGTAACTCTGGCGAGTGGCCTTTGCGCCGCGTGCCTGGAACTTCACGCCAGGTATGGTCTCAAGTTCTGCGCGCAGATATTCAGCGGCCTTCTCACGGGCGATGGTATCCTCCTCAAGATGCGCCAGCTGCCCAAGCAGGATCACTGCCTGGAAATCGGTGAAGCGGAAATTGTGGCATACCAGCCCCATCGGCGGAGGCGTGTATTTCTTGCCCTGCTTCGCGCCGAATGGATAGCCGATGTGGGACAGGCGCCCTATGGTCTCCGCCAGATTGTCGTCATTCGTGATGCAGGCGCCGCCTTCGCCAGAGGCAAGTGCCTTGCTTTCCTGGAAGGAGAAGCTGCCAGCGTTGCCGATGGTGCCAGTGTGCTTTCCATCCCAGCAGCCGCCATGTGAATGTGCGCAGTCCTCGATGACCTTCAGGTTGTACTTGTGGGCAAGAGCCATGATCTTGTCCATGTTCGCCATGGAGCCGAACAGATGCACTGGTATGATGGCGCGTGTCCTGGGAGTGATTGCCGCCTCTGCCGCCGCCACGTCCATGCACCAGGTGTCCAATTCGATATCCACCACAACTGGCACTGCGCCAGCATCCACCACGGAAGTGCCTGTGGCCAGCCATGTGAAAGCGGGAACCAGCACTTCGTCTCCAGGGCCAATGCCAAGAGCCTCCATGGCGCACTGGAGCGTGACAGTTCCATTCGCCATCGCAATGCAGTTGGCCGCACCTGTGAACTTGGCGAACTCCTCATTGAAGCGTATCTCCTCTGGTCCGTAGAAAGACCAGTGCCCGCGCATATAGACTTCCGCCAGTTTTTCCTTGGTTTCTGGATACAGAGGCGGCCATGGCACTGGTGTCAGAGCCTTTGAAATCACCTTTTTTCCGCCGTCAATCGCCAGTTTCTTCATTGCTGTTCGCTCCTTTGATGTTGTTGTTTCTTCTTATTATTTGTTCTTTGGTAAAATTCATTACAATTATCAAAAACCACTGTATATTATACCAAAAATCAATGAAAATAAAATAATTGGATTTTGTTAAAAATACTGATTTCTTGCTCTTGAAAACCAACGACGAATACAAATGCAAAAGGTAGAGCACATCATTACAAAGTTTTCACAGGGAACTACGGCAAAGGCCGAGGACTTGAACAACAGCCATGTCCACGAATGGCTGGAGCTGCTCTACGTCATAAGCGGCACGTCCCATTACATGTTCAACAGGCAGATTTTCCAGGCGGAGCCAGGCACGGCATTCATCATCGACCCGTGGCTGCCTCATTCCGTAGGCTACAACAAGGAGGATAATGAACTGTTCCACATCTGGATCTACTTCAGCTCCCAGTCCAGAGCAGTGGCGAATCCGGTCAAAGTCACTTCAAACGGAGACTTCAGCCTACGCTCCCCCAGCCTCTTGATGCCAGAGGAATATGTGCACATCCTGACACGACGCTGGAACATATTGCAGCAGATGAAAACACTGGACCAGCCCACTTACGAAACGCTGATGCTGGAGCCACTCAACGCCATCCTGGATGAAATCATGTTCCAGAGCCAATGGGCCAATTCCGCAAATGAAGGCATAGCCTCCAATGTGGATGCCGTCATTGAAAACATCAAAAAGTACATTGAGACCAACAACGCCCTGGACTGCACTCTGGAAAAACTGGAAAAGCTGTCAGGCTATAACCGCTTCTACCTATCCCACCGCTTCAAGAAATACACTGGCGTCAGCATCGGCGCATTCATCAATGAGGTGCGCCGCAAATACACAAAGGCCGCGCTGGCCCGCGGCATGCGCCAAAAGGAAATCGCCGCCGAACTGGGCTTCTCCTCCCCCTCCAACTTCTGGAACTGGCTCCAGCGAAATAAAGACTAATTCAACGCAGAGTTTTTTCAACGCAGAGACGCAGAGACACAGAGACGCAAAGTTTTTTTGATTTTTCAATAGACTATCATATTTGCAGAGTATATGCTCACCTTTAGAAAACATTAATAATCTCTGCGTCTCTGTGTCTTTGCGCCTCTGCGTTGAATAAAGCGCCTCTGCGTTGAAATGGCTTGTTTTTGCGGCTTCTTCTGCTATATTTTGCGCAAGTTTCTGACTCCTAAGCTCCGTGCCGAGGAAGAAGGGCGCAATCACCTCACTGGTCATGCACACGTCCCGCTTCCAAAGCAGGGCGTGTTTTTTTATGCACAAAACTGCCAGACATCTCATTGACGAATTACTGGAGGGCAAGCGCCTTTCCGTGGCGGATTTCCTGCGCCTCATCACCGAGGCCAGCGAGGAAGACGTGGCATACGCTCGTCAATGCGCCAACAAGCTGCGCCTGGCTCACTTCGGCAACCGCATCTTCATACGCGGTCTGGTGGAGTTCACCAACTACTGCAAGTGCGACTGCCTGTACTGCGGCATTCGGCGCAGCAACACGTCCGTCCAGCGCTACAGGCTCGACATTACGCAAATCCTGGAATGCCAGGAACAGGGATACCAGGCGGGCTTCAGAACCCTGGTGCTGCAAGGCGGCGAAGACACATTCTTTGATGATGACAGGATGTGCTCCATCGTCGCCGCCCTGAAGACGCAGCATCCCGACTGCGCTGTCACCTTGTCCCTTGGTGAACGGAGCCGCGAAAGCTATGCCCGCCTTAGGCAAGCAGGGGCGGACAGGTACCTGCTCCGCCATGAAACCGCAGATGCGGCCCACTTCGCAAAGCTGCATCCAGCCAACCAGCGTCTGGAGACGCGCCTGCAATGCCT
>JAFZZD010000616.1 GCA_017615955.1 Victivallales bacterium | reverse complement strand
TGGTCTTCTCCCAGTGGTGGGGGGCGTAGAGGAGCTGCAAGGCGCCTTTCCAGGCGGCGTAGCTCATCATCAGCCAGTAGAACGGCATCAGCAGGGAATATTTCGCCAGGTAGCCAGTGCCGTTCCTGACACAGGCCACCGCATTGGTGTAGATGAACACAAAGTTGCCGAAGAACAGGCAGAACGAACCCATGGCGAAAATGGGCGCGGGGAAGAAGTCCCCCAATCCTTCAGGCTTCCAGACAAGCCACAGCAGTGTCATGATCCAGTACAGGGGATTGATCAGCTGGCTCAGGAAGGTGCCTCCTATCAGCAAGTGGAATTGCAGTGCATTGAGCAGGCCCATTTTCCAGTGGAAGCGGAAAAAGTCCCTGGTATGCACGAAATAGGTCTGCATATAGCCTTTCACCCAACGGGAGCGCTGCCTGAACCAGTAGTGCAGGGAAGGGCAGGCCTGTTCCCAGGTGGTGGAGGCCATTATGCGTGTGCGGTATCCGTTGGAAAACAGCCTCAGTCCCAGGTCGCAGTCCTCGGTCACGTTGAATTCATCCCAGCCGCCCAGCTTGCGCAAGATCTCCATTCTGAAATGGTTTGATGTGCCTCCAAGCGGAATTGGCGCGCTTAATGCGTCCATTCCAGGCAGGCAAAGTCCGAACCAGGTGGCATATTCCGAAGTGAAACAGCGTGTGAGCAGGTTCTGCACTGGATTATAGAAGCCCAGTTTAGCCTGTATGCATGCCACGTTTGACGGCACCTGCCGGAATGCCCACACCGCCTTTTTCAACTGGTCTGGCTCTGGCCTGTCCTCCGCATCGTATATCACAAGGTAGTCCGCCTCGCCTTCCTGTATGCCCACATTGCAGGCCTTGGGCTTTGTGCGTGGATAGGACACCGGGATTTTGCAGATGCTGAAGGGCGGCTGCAAATCCATTGCCTCCGCAGCCTCCATTGTCTCTTGGTCGTCCTCCTCAATGAGCAGCTTGATTTCAAGGCGCTCCGCAGGGTAGTCCATCTTTTTCATGCCATCCACCAGATGAGGCAAAATGGCGGCCTCCTTGTACATGGGCAGTATCACCATATAGCGGGGCCACTCCTTGCCGTCTGGCGGCGTGCTGTAGTCTTCCACCACCATTTCACGCTGCTTCTTCAGTGCCAGGTCTATGATCAGCATGCGGTAAAGCGTTGACAAAAGGTAGAACACGGTGAGTATGCCGTTCAGCACCAGCAGCTCGTTGCGCCAGTCCCACCAGGCCCAGGCTGCAATCCCCAGCAACAGCAACACCAGAAACAGCTTCTGCCACAGGCACAGCACCTTCGTGGCCTGGGGAAATCCCCTGGGCGAAAGCGGTCTTGATGTGTCAAGTGTGGTGAAGTCCATTGTTGTGCATGTGGGCGCCGAGGCGGCGCCCACTCAGGTTGCCCTGGCGGGAACAACCCGAGAGAATTACTGTTGTGCATGTGGGCGCCGAGGCGGCGCCCACTCAGGTTGCCCTGGCGAGAACAACCCGAGAGAATTACTGTTGTGCATGTGGGCGCCGAGGC
>JAFZZD010000615.1 GCA_017615955.1 Victivallales bacterium | reverse complement strand
GTAGAATCTGTGCTCTTTTAGCACTTTATTGAAATGAATATGTCAAAAGCGCAATCTGTGATAATCTGTGATAATCTGTGGATAAACAAAATAGGAGAAACTATGAAAAACATTTTTCTGGTGACACTGCTGGCGATTGGTTTGAGTTGGGCAGGCGAAAATGCCGTCTTGCCTGGTATGGTGCTACGGGTTTCCTTTGACAAGGAGGGTGCAGTGGCGCAGTCAGGGGCAAAGGCGTTGTCGCCCGTCTCCGCGCCTGACAAGCCCACCATCGTGGAGGGCAGGGCAGGCGGCTTTGCATACCGCCTTGCCAAGGGGGACAAGCAGCTGCGCTTCCCTGCCGCTGGAATTGCGAAGCCTACCTCTGGCACGGTCAGCATCTGGGCGAAGGCGGAGAATTTCGAGCCGTACCAGAAGGATCACACTGGCTGGAGCATAAAGCCCATAACGCTGTATAACCTGCACTTGGAGCAGGGCGGCAAATGGATGTCTCTGCGCACTGTCATCTACAGAGGCGCCGATGACCGAGGAATAAGGACGTACCTTAACACGTCCGAGCCGCCGCAGCGCTTTGGCGCATGGGCCTCGCTGCCGATACCACTGGGCTTTATGCACCAGGGTGAATGGCATCTTTTCACCTGCACGTGGACGAGGGAGAACGTGGAGGTCTATCTAGACGGCAATTTCATCGCCAATTGCTTATTGCAGCCAAACAAGGCCAAAGTCCTGCCTGAACTGAAATCTCCGAACGCCAAGAAGTCCTACCTCGCCATACGTGGTGATGGCAAGGAGCAGTCGCTGGAGCGTGGAGAGAACACGGATGTGGGCGAGTTCACCATGTATGACAGGGTGCTTTCCCCTGCGGAAATACGTTCGTTGTACCTGGCTGGCCCGGAGGGCTGGCCTAAGCCTGAGCAGTTAGTAGTCCTGGAGGCGGGGGGCTCGTTTAAGGACGGGCGTGAAAGTGTGCGCGTTGATTTGGATTTCACCATGCTGGAGCGTTATGGAAAGCATGGAGGCAAGCGTCAGGCACAGTGGAGCGTGACCGCATCTGGCAAAGAGGACATTCTGCTCAAGGGCAAGGTGGACTGGACTGCTGAAAACAAACGTCCCTCACTGTATCTCTCTGGACTGGAAAGGGCAGGGGATTATGCATTCCATCTGGAATATCCCTGCGGGGCACCAGTCAAGATGAAGCTGACCTTCTCCAAGCCAGACACATACTGGGTGGGCAACCAGATTGGCAGGGAGGACACGACACCGAAGCCATGGCCTGCGCCAAAATGGGGCGGGCCAGCGAAAGTCCAACTTTGGAATCGCCTATATGACTTCACGGGCAGTGCTTTTCCCAGGCAGGTAACAAGCAAGGAACAGAACCTGCTCAGCTCCCCAGTGGTTCTGAAAACAGTCAATGCGGGCAAGGAGACCGCAGTTGCCGCAAGCGTGGAAAAATCCTCCTTGCACGGCTCATTTGCGGAATTCAGCGGAACACTTGATGATGGCAAGGCATTCCGCGCCAATTTCAAGACTATCGTGGATTTTGACGGCTTTGTGCATACACAGGTGACCTGCACCAGAAAATGCAAGGTGGATGGGCTGTCCATGGACTGGACTGTGGCACCTGGCTATCGCGATTACCTGCTTACGCCAAGGACGGATGCAAAGGAGACAAACGGCGAATATCACCTGTCCAGGGACACGCGCCAGCTATGGCTTGTCTCCGAAAAAGGCGGTTTCTGCTGGATGGCTGACAGCGGGCGGAACTGGGTGAACAAGAATCCAGAGGACTGCATAAGCGCATCACGCAAGACTGGCGTGTGCTGCCTCAGTATCATAGACAAGCCGACGGAGATACCAGAGGGCACAACATGGTCGTTCTTTTTCATTGCTACGCCTACAAGACCCATAATGGAGAACCACCGCACCTGGCGGGCGATGAACGGCGGCAAGGAGGGCTGCTCCATTGTGTCTGGCTGCTTCCAGAACAGCGGATACCTGCTAATCGACGACAAGCTGATGCTGAAGAAGCGCAATCCTCCTGTTAATCGTGGCCTTGCGCTATATGCCAGCGCACAGTTCCTCTATTCGGAAAACCGCGAGGCTGCCTGGTTCTTCCGCGACTGGCTGGGACACGGCTATTTCTACGGGATGGGAGGCCCCACCAGCATATCACTGCCAAGCTGCATAGCCACCTGCAAGACTGACTACCTCATCGACTGCGCGGCACGCTCCATGAAACTGCCAGGTTGGGAATGGGTGGACGGCTTCTACTTCGACTGCACTGGCGTAGGCGTCTGCCGTGGAGACAGGCATGGATGCGCCGCTCCTGACAGCTTCGGTCGCGTCTGCGGCACCTCGACCATACTGCCGTTGAGGGACTTCATGAAGCGGCTGTGCCGCCTGCTGCGCCCTGACGGGCGCCATATCGGCGCACATGGGCAGCACTCCTTCTGTCCAGGCGTGCATGGCCTCTGCGACTACTGGCTGTCTGGTGAGGAGCTGCGCTTGACTGTCATGAACAAGGGAGCCAGCTTGTACTGCGACCTGAATGCGGTTTCCAACGAGCATTTGCGGGCCACCGCAGACTTCAGGGTGCTTTGCAACGTGAATGTGCTGGAGATTCCATACGTCAAGTCCCGCAAGGGCAAGGAAAAGCCCAAGGATGAGCCAGGCGGTGTGCCGGGATTGACGCGAATGGTGGCCGAGGACATAAAGGCCTGCTGGTCAAGCGACAGCCTCTTTGGAAAACGCCTTCGCTTCTATCAGGATGTGCTCAACAAATACCAGATGGATGATGCTGAATGCCATCGCTGGTTCGAGCAGAAGGAGTACACCAGCAAGCAGGATGGCGTTAAATTGACCTGGTACTGCAAGGCTGACGGTACACGGCTGCTGGCCGCCTGCAACTTCACGGACAAGGATGCAAACGTTGATGTAAAAGTTCCAAATGGCATCAAAAATCTGCATAATGAGGACACTGGGCAGGACATACTGCCGCAGGAGGACGGCACCTTCCGCATATCTGTGCCAGCCTACGATTTCGTGCTGCTGGGGCATTGATCAAAGGTATGAGATTGAATTATAAACAATTTGGAGAATGTGTCATGAAAAATCGAAATGAATTCACTTTGATTGAGTTGCTGGTGGTGATAGCGATCATCGCCATTCTGGCGGCGATGTTGCTGCCTGCGTTGAGCAAGGCTCGTGAGAAGGCAAGGTGCATTTCTTGTGTCAACAACCTGAAGCAGCAGGGTACCGCGCACATCATTTACACGGACACATACGATGGCTGGGCTTTTGCGGGCTATGGCGGCACATTGATCAACATGTACTTCAAGGTACTGTGCGAGTCAGGGCTCATTCCCATAAGCTACGATGAGTTCATAGACACCACGAATGTGCATGTCAAGGGAATCACAGGCTGCCCCAATGGCAAGGCCTCGGCCAACAAGAAGCTGGAGTATGGCGTCAATATGCATCTGGCAGGCAAGACAAGCAAGAATTCGCCTTGGTCTAAGTCTGACATATCCAGTTACCCCAATACATTGGCATGCGCCTTCTTCATGCCAGGCAGCATTGAGCAGGCCTCCGCAGTCGCCTATTGGGCGGACATTGACCGCACCTGCACCAACTACGCCAGCACGGGCTATGGCTTCAACAACTGGAGCTGGTGGTATTCCACTGAGGGCAAGGTTGCTGGTGTCAAGGACACGGCTGTTACGACCACCAGCGGCTTCCGCCACGTGGGGGACACGAAGGCCAATGTGCTTCTGGTTGACGGGCATGTCGAGACTGTGACAAAGCGGGAAATGAACCGCATTCACACTGATTATTACCAGTATAAGACGAAGAATCCAGAATTTTAAGGAGAAAAGAAATGAAGAGGATTGACGCAAATCTGGCTGAAAGAATAGCAAATGAAGTCAAGGCACTTAAGGAATACCGCAAGAAGGTGATGGAGGAGACTGGGCACATTCTGGGCGAGAGTTGTGCGCCTGACGCGGATATGTCCAGCCAATGCAAAGTGCCGCCAGCAGCAGCCGTGTTCTATGACAGGATGGCAGAGCGCAGTGCCGCGCTTGACCAGCTCATTTTCCAGGGTTTGCGTCAAATCGAGGACCCTGCTGACGCAAATCTGAAGGTGCCGCGTGCCAAGACCTGGGTGTGGGGCGGCCCCACGCCGTACTGGCTGGGTTCCCTGGCGGATGACACCCTGCTTCAGGGCGCGGATTTCTTCGGGGCGCCCAATGTGGTCTATGTGGGCGGTCCCGTCAATGACAAATACCTGGCTCCTCTTGCAAGATTCGACAAGGTGATGGTGCAGATGACCGAGCAGTGCCGCGCACCCGAGTTCCAGCCTGAATCCGATGCGGAATGCGCCGAGAAGCTGAGCCGCCTCTCGTTAAAGTATCCCAACATTGTGGCAGGCATTCTTGACGATGCCACACGCACTGGCCACAACAATGTGGACGGAACATTGAAGCCAGAGATATTCACGCCCATTTCCGAAAACGCCAGGAAGCACAATCCTGCGCTTCAAATGGCCGTGGTGGTCTATACCTTCGAACTTTATGGCAAATATGACTTCAGCCAGGTCGCGCATCTGTTCGACAAGATTGTGCTATGGTTCTGGAACAAGCAGGATTTGCTGGACTTTGACGCACATGTGAAACGCTGTCAGGAGGTCTTTCCTGGCAGGGAAATCATGATGGGTGTCTTCATACATGATTACGGCTGCGCCGACCTGGGCAATCCGCCAGAATGCATCCGCTTCCAGATGCACAAGGCTGCCCGCCTTATTAAGGAAGGCGTCATAAGCGGAATAGTCATACTTGGCGACCGTGAAATACGCAAGTGGCCCGTCAGCACACAGGCCGTACTGGACTGCCTGGAATAGGCATCCATTTTTAGATTGCACAAGTGAAAAATGCTTTATGCCTATTGACAATCATGGTATTTTGTGGTAGAATGAAACAGGATTTTTACGATATGGCATAAATAAACAACCAAGGAGACCAGAATGAAAAGGCACGGCATTATCACGTTTGCGGCATTCGCGCTATTGATGGCAGGTACGAGCCTGAACGCACAGGTTAACGACAGTTTTGAAAAACTTACCTGGGGACGTTGGGTAAACAAGGACGGCAAGGTTGATTTCAAGCACAATTCAGCGGAAGGCAAGACTGCGCCTGGCGCAGCGGAGATTCATTTCAAGGAAGGGCACAAGGCAGGTGTCAGTGCCTCTATGTTGAAAATGGCCCCGGTTGAAGAGGGCAAGACCTATCGTGTCAAGATACAAGCGCGCAATCTTACGCCTGACATCGAGGCAAATGCCAGCATTGGAGTGCAGGCTTTCAAGGATGGAAAATACCTCCATGTAATCACAAGTGGCACGAAAATCGCACTAAATGGGGAGTGGACTGAAATTGCCACCGACTTTGCCGCCGCCAACAACTCCAACCAAATACAAGTTCTGGTGTCGGCTGGCGGTGTGACGAATGCAAAAGTCCAGTTCGACGACTTTTCAATGGCGGAACTTGACATAAGCAAGGATTTCAAGGACGACTTTTCATAAATGAACTGGAGTTACTGGAAGGCTTCTGGCTCAAAGGTAAAAACTGGCCATACTAGAGAAGACGGCCATACAGCCAAGGGTGCGGCATATCTGGAAATACCCGCTGATACAGACGGCAAGAGCGCCTGCTTGCTCCGCTCATTCCCAGTGCAAAGCGGCAAGGAATACACCTTGCTGGTCTATGCCAAGGCAATCGACCTGCCGCCAAACACGGACATTTCGTTGAGCATACAGGGTCGTCAATCCAAGCCAACCATGCGCTTCCTAGGCACTGGAGTGCAGGGCGGCAAGGTCAAGGCTGGCGATTGCGCT
>JAFZZD010000614.1 GCA_017615955.1 Victivallales bacterium | reverse complement strand
GTCCAGATTGAATGTATTCTGCCAAAGAACTGTGAAAATAGCCTTGACCAATTCTGTATTGTCGTATTCAAAACGTTTTGACTTGCATCCGAACTCCTCAAACTCCTTTTCTTTGAGTTTTTCCATATCAAAATCTGCCAGCTTGTCAATGCCGCCTATCCGGGACAGGAATCTTTTCAATAAGTCTGCTGCTTTTCCCATTGTTGTATCCTGTTGTTTATTGTGGACCACCACCATTGATTACTGGCAAATATAGCGTGGTGGATGAATGAGGCAAACTGCGGTTTGAAAAAGTGTGGCGTGGGATTATTTTAGGCGCATTATGAGCAGGGAGCAGATATACAGTGCGCTGTCCACGTTGAGCCACGTTTTGTTTACGCTGATGTTGTCGGCGCTGGGTGCGTCCATAGTGGCGTTTCCAGTGGGGTTGCTGGTGGCTGTGTGTTTCCATGTCAAGGATGACAACATGATGTGGATTGTCGCGCCATTGTTTATGCTGGTGTTTTGCGCCTCGTTTTATTTTTGCTGGCGTTTTTTGCACCGCCACAAGGGTGGCATTGTTGAGGACAAGGACAGGTTTGGCAGCCTTATGCTTTGGGGGACAATTGCCATAATCGTGATGATGCTGTCCGTTTATGGTGGCTATGAGTTTGAGAGCAATCTTTGCCTTGTGCCGTTTTTCGCGGCACCGATAGCGGCCTTGCTGCTGGCGATGATATGGCCGTTCAAGCGGCATGGCAGTGGCATGACCGTGCATACGCTCACCTTTGGAGGAATGTTTTGGGTATTTGTATTTTTCTCTCTGATCCTTACAGGGCCAGGCAAGCCTGTGGACTACCAGGGGGACAATGCAATGGAAATCCCTCATTTGACGCAGAGGCAGATCAAGATGCTCTTCCCTGAGAATGCAAAGCACATAGTAATTTCTGGAAGGACGAGTGCCTACCATTGGGAATGCGAGGCCAGCGAGGAGGATTTCAAGAAGTTTGCTGTGCAATGGGACTTCAAGGAGATCACAGAATCAACTTTTCAGCATGATGCGCCTTACTATGAGCACAACAAGCGTGCCAGCAATGGCGGCGGCTTCACGCTGCAGTACTTTCCCAACTCACATAAACTGACTGGATTCTTTTCAACACATTAAACATAAGAGGAAAATTGAAATGAGAAAATTGTTTATTTTGTTGGCATTGGCGGCTGTTATGACTTTTGCGGCGGATTTTCCATTGCTGGAGCGTTTTGACGAGGGGGCACCATTGAAGGGCCAGTTGCAGGAAGGCGCGTCGATTGCGCCGGACGCGGGTGTGGAGAAGGGCGCGTTGTGCGCAATCGGGGATGGCTCGAAAAACAGGATCATCTACTCGGTGGACCTGCCAGTGGAGGGCGGCAAGCAATATGCGCTGGCATTTAACTACCGCACTGAAAAGCTGGCAAACTATACCTTCCGCGTGGATGTGGTTTACAAGGGCGGCGGCAAGCCGGAATCCTTCAACATGATTGCCAGCAGCTGGCGCTGGCTGCACCGCACATACGAAATCACCGCGCCAGAAGGAGCAAAAGGCGCCACATTGAGGCTGCGTCTGGTAGGGGCGCCTGCCGGAAGCCGCCTACTGGTGGACTTTCTGAGAATGGCACCGATGGTGAATGGCATCGCAAAGGGCATTCACATAACTGACTTCGAAACCGCGTTTGACGGATGGCGCTTTGACAGGCACCTCATATTCGACCATTTCATGCCAGGCCCAGGCGGCTCCGTGGTGAACGAATGGAAGGAGGCAAAGGTGGGCGAGGCGTTCTTCCAGGCGAAGGGCAATGGCGCACCCATGCAGTATGCGCTCTACATCGACAACATCAAGGTCACTGGCAACTGCAACTACATATTCGAGGCATGGTACAAGGCGACAAAGGATTTCATCAACAATGCCAACGGAATGTTGATTTTCTTCTACAAGGACGCCAAGGGCAATGCCATTGGCCAAAGCCGTTTCCACATACGCTACACCAATGGTGCCTGGAAGGAAATCGTGCATTCATTCACGGTGCCAGAAAACTGCGCCTGGGTGGACATCGGCCTCAATATGCGCAAGATGAAGGAAAAGGAAGTCATACAGCTGGACCACATACGCTTCAAGCAGGGCAAGAGCGAGGTCTATCTGCGGGGCAACATCAATCCTGACGCCAAGACGCTGGAGCTGGTCACTGCTCTTTCAGGCGATTTGAGCAAGGACAAGCTTGCATCGGCGACGCTTGCCATACGCAAGGGCGATGCAGAAAAGCCAATGGTGGAAATGGCGGTCAAGTCAGGCGAGGCGAAGGTCATCGACATTTCCAAGTACGAGGATGGTCCATACACTGTGCAATATGACGTGGTGCTCAAAGACGGCACAAAGATGAGCAGCACCCCACTGAAGATACAGATATGCAATTCGCCAAGTTGGACAAATGACCTGGGCGTGCAGCATCCTCTGAACAAGGCGCCAGCCCCGTGGAAGGATTTGCAGATGCAGGGAAACAGCGTAAAGACGTGGAACAGCACATTCGCATTCAGCAAAGGCATGCAACTGCAGTCAATAAAGCAGGCCAATGGCAGCGAGCTGCTGGTGGCACCTCTGGATGTCACTGTTGGCGGCAAATCCATATTCACTGGCAACGACGCACATTGGGACAGGGGCTTCAGTCTGTGCGAGGGGTGGGCGACAATTTCAGGCGAGGGCTTTGACGGTACTGTAAAGGCCAGCGTCGATTACAGTGGCTTCCTGCACTACACCATTGGCATCAAGGCAAAGAATGACTGCACAATCAATGACTGCACACTGAAAATCAAGTGCCCGAAACTGGACTTTGTGCACAGGAGCGATGACAGCTGGACCGACATCGGCGCCGTGGATCTGAACGCCAAGAAGAGCTGGAGCACGAAGCACTTCTTCAATGAGATACATTTCGGCGCAGTGGAGCAGGGGCTTGCGTGGTATGCGCCCAAGGCATATCCCGCTGTGTCTGACTATGGCAAGGAGTGGGTGGCGGTTTCAGGCGAAGGCAATGCCACTTTCTCGTTTGTGAACGAGCCATTGCAGCTCAAGGCGGGGCAGAGGCATAGCATCGAGTTTGCAATCATGCCGTACCCGTTCCGTCCAGCGGCCAACAATTGGCGCACCATACGCTTCCGCGGCGGCAAATACAGCAACCTGGATTTGATTTGGCAGAGCAGCGGGCATCTGAAATATGCTGGCTCCACAATGGCGATTGCCCGTGTAGAGGACACGAAGAAGATTCTTGCGACGCGCGATGGACGGAGACTGATGATATACCAGTTCCCATTCTACATCATGGACAACATCCCAGAATGGTCATATTTCGGCAGCAAGTGGAAGGGACTTCCAGCCCGTGCATACGACATGCGCTCCGCCGGCGGCATGGCGCACAAGGCGGACATTTCACAGAAGACATGGCAGGACTATTACCTTAAGTTAATGAAGGATGCCCTGGAGGAATACGACTGGGACGGCGTGTACTATGACTGCTATGGCACGGACACCTACAAGAAGAACGGTGAAATCTACCATCCGACCTTTGACTGCCGCAGCTTCCAGGAGAGGATCTACAATGTGCAGCATCTGAAGAACCCAGCATCATTGACCATAACCCACATGGGCGGAGCGCAGGCTGGCACGGCGGCGATATTCTCGGACGCAATACTCATGGGCGAGCAATACCGCGCACAATGCAAGGCGCACACTTATTATATGGAGTTCAAGACGCTGGATGAATTCCGCTATGAGAATGCAGTCAACATCGGACCTGACAGGATGTTCCTGCCCCAATACCACGAAAGCGAGAAAATCGAAAGCCCAGTGGTTACGACGCATGTGGTGGGGCTGGCTTTCCTACACAACCTGATGCTGTATCCCAACTTCATCAAGAAGGACGTGCAGTTGCGCATCAGGGGCTGGCTGTATGACTTCGGCCTGGAGGAAAGCACATTCCACCCATATTGGAGCAAGGAAGCGGCTCTCTTCACTGCCAGCAATCCCGAAGTCAAGGTTAGCTACTACAGCAATGCCAAGGGGCATTTCCTGACAGTGTTCAATCCCACGGCAACAGCGCAGAAGACAAAGCTTGCCGCCGCAAAGGGCGCTTGGAAAGGCAAGCTGTACATAGGGCAGACTGGCCAGGAGGCAGCCTTTGACCTGGCCCAAGAGATAGAACTGGAGCCATATCTGCCTGTGTTCATCTGGTTGGACAAATAAAGAGGCTATATCCCTAGTATGGGTAGGTAATGAAAGCTGTGTAGCGACTGGTGCCCAGAGTGCGCAACTATGCATGGTTGCGCACTGCGGGCGCGTGTTCAAAATTTTGCACACGCGCGCGCAATTTGCAAATAAGGAGGAGAATGAAGTCGAATAAAAACATCAAAAAAGAAACTCAACAGGTGTTGAACCAAGAAG
>JAFZZD010000613.1 GCA_017615955.1 Victivallales bacterium | reverse complement strand
CCATCCGTAAGTTGGCGGCTCACCAGGCTCGGCATGCCGTTCAATCCAGAGGGATCATCAAGTTCAATGACCCAGCGGGATGCAGTGCGTCCTTTGCCATCGGCCCCCAGGCTCCAAAACTGGGCTATCTGTCGATGAATTGTCCTTTTCTGCGTTTGCAGGCTCGTGACCGAGGCCGAGGCAAGCCCATTGTGGCGGAGGATGTGGAAGGAATGCCTTCTGGTCTGCGAATCTGGAACTGTGGCGGGGAACGGTTTGCCGAGGAGGAACCCAGTCCTGCCGCCACCGCCACCATCTCCGCCCTGACGCTTCAGGCGGCCCGTGGAGAGCAGGAGCATCTGTTCTTTGCCGTGGAGTCAAGACTGGACTTCCGTGGCGTGAAGGCGCGAGTCGGTGTCCTCCGCTCTCCGCAGGGAGATGTGCTGCCCGCCGAATGCCAGCAAATCAGATTCGCCGATTACGTGGCCAATGACCGTGGCGAGTGGCATACGGACGTTTTGTTGCCTGAATCCCCTCTCCGTCCCACCCGTCGGCAGTTCCTGGTGTGGAGTGTGACGGTTCCGCGCCAGGCCACCAAAGGGCTCTATGCTGGGACTTTGGAACTTGAGGTTGGTGAACAGCGGGTTGCCGTGCCAGTTCAGGCGGAGGTCTTTGGGTTTGCCATGCCTGAGAAGCCTCGCTTTCTCACTGCCTTTGCCATCAAGAAAAGTTACCTGTGGAGTCATGGCTGGACAGGAGAACAGCGTTCACGTGTCTATCAGGCGTTGCTTGACCAGTGTGAAAGGATGCGTTATGGTCCGAGACTGCTGGGCGTTGACCCTGTGTGCAAACTGCAGAACGGGCGACTGACGATGGATTGGACACCGTTGGACGCCGTGTTGCCGAGTTATTTCCGACGTTTCAATGTTTCTCAAATTGTCCCTGCGCAATTGGGCAGCCATGAGAAATTCGTGCGGTGGAATTCCTTGCTGGGCACGAATTACCAAGGTGCGGATGACCTGGAGTTCCAACAGGTCTGGGCGCAGTTCATCCAGCAGTATGTGGCGCATTTCCGCCAGAACGGCCTGCTGGACAAGATGCTGTTCATCATTTGGGACGAACCATACGCTTCGCAGTATCACGATATCCGCGTGGCCGCCGAAATCGTGCGCCGTGAGGCACCTGGATTGCCGATAGGACTGTTCATTGCCCAGTATGCCGAGGATTTGGCGGAGTTCATTGACGTCTGGCTGGTGGCTGAGGATGGCATTGCCAATCTTTGCGCCAAGTTGCCGCCAGGCAAACGCAAATGGCTGTACAACTCTGGCGGATTGAATAATTTCCGCATAGGTGCCGCGGACATGCGAGGGTATTATTTGCTGGCTTTCGGACAGGGGATTGAAGGTTTCCTGTTCAGCGAAAGCAACCATGTGGACTTTTGTCTGGAGAAAGACGGGCGTTTCCGCAATCTCTACCCGCAGCACTGCTGGTGCTATGTCACGCAGGATGGCTCCAAATTATATGACTCCTGGCGGCAGTTGCTGGTGCAGTCGGGCATAGACGACTACGATTATCTCGCGTTATTACAGGAAAAAATGGGGGCTCTGCCTGATTGGCTGACGGACATTCTGCCAGGATTCCGCGAAGGACGCCCCGATTTCCGTCTGCGCACCGTTGCCGAATGGAATCTTTTGCGGGCGTGTATCGCCAGACTGCTGGAGGAATAGCCATTTGCTATTCTATTTCAATGT